>NZ_CAMZMX010000013.1:0-116197 GCF_947311875.1 Pseudomonas sp. PARCl1 | reverse complement strand
CACCACCGATGTAGTTACCGTAGCGGTTCTTGAAGGAAACCTTCGCGCCTTCGGTACCGGGATGTGCGTAACGCATGATGATCTACCTTGTTATTGTTTTGAAGTGGGCAGGGCCGCATGGCCCATCCCCGAGGCAGTCAGGAAGCTTGCGGCGTTTCTCCGCGAGCCAGGCGCTGGTTGATGTCCTCAATCACTGCTGGTAAGTCGACGATGGTGTCGATCAGGTAATGCGGGCGGGAAGGCTCGAACATCTTGACGATGCGCGCACGCTCTTCGGCCAGCTTGTCCGATGGCAGTGCCTTGTAGAGCTGGTAAGGCAGCCCCAGCGCGTTGCCCGAACAGGTCAGGGCCACCGTCCACATGCCAGCCTTTCGACCTTCGAGGATGCCTGGCCAGGTATCGTCTACCTTCACGCAGGCCGCCACATCATCGATGCCTAGGGCGATAACGTTCGCCAGTGCCTGCGAAGGCCATGGGCGTCCATTGGGCGTCTCGTCCGTGGCCACCACGTGGTCGGCCACGTAGCCGTTCTGTTTGGCCAACTCCACCACCTTGTCCATCACCACTTTCGGGTAACCAGAGCAGGAGCCGACCTTCATGCCTCTGCGTCGCACGTCGGCAATGGTTTCCAGTGCCCCCGGAATCAGGGCCGAATGGACGGCGATCTTTTCGATTTGCAGAGGCATGAAGCGGTTGTACAACGCCGTCACATCATCATCCGTAGGCGTGCGGCCAAACACCTTGCGATAGCGTTCGGCAATTTCAGGAATGTCGCAGAGGGTGCGGATGTGATCCCACTTGCCCATGCCCATCGGCCCCCGGGCTTCTTCCAGCGATACTGTCACGCCGAACTCAGCAAAGGCTTCAACGAAAATCTGCGTCGGCGCGAATGAACCGAAATCGACAACGGTACCCGCCCAGTCCAGGACCACGGCTTGCAGTTGTGTAGGGTTTTCATAATTCATGATGATTGCTCCAGCGTAGTTTAAGGACAGATTTGATTCAGGAGTTGGTACCCACAACGACAGGCTTTATCGAAGCCGAAACTAACTCCGTGTTCTCAACCGTTTTCGGGCGGCTATTCCAGAAGGGGATCAACATAATGCTGGCCAGCAGAGCGGCGCCGGTGAACACCAGGAATACCGTGATGGTGTCGAAATAGCCCGGCAGCAGTCCGCCGAGCACCGCACCCACCGAACCACAGCCGTTGACGAAGCCGGCAGCGGACGCTGCGCCGTCCTTGCTGCCGAAGTCGATGGCTGCCGAACCACTGATCATCGAATCCGGCCCGTACAGCGTGAGCCCCATCATGAACAGGAGGCCAACCACCACGTACAGGCTGCCGCTCTGCATGGCCGGAACGAACAGGGCCAGGCAGATCGTAAGCACCACCAGGCTGAGGACGCAGGCAGGGATGCGACGAGCGCCGAAGTACTTGTCCGAGGCAATGCCGATCAGAATGGGTCCGATCAATCCGGCCAGTTCGAACGAGGTCGGAACGATGGCCGACGCCACCTTTCCGATCTCTGGCATCCGCTCGTAGATAATCACGGGCCCCCACAACAGGATGGCGTAACGGGCAGGCTTGAGCATGAAGTAGGCAAGGCCTAGGAACAGCACGGTACGATTCTTCACCACCGTACGTAGGCCGGCCCACATGCTTTCGCGCGGCACCGCTACCTTGCTGATGGGTTCAAGCTCGATCTCGACGGGAGGCAGCCCCACGTCTTCCGGGCGATTGCGCTGCAGCAGGAAGAACAGGACGGCTACCACCAGTACTACGGCGGCGCTACTGAAGAACGCGATGCGCCAGTCGTGAAAGGCGTCGTACGCCCACCAGCCCGCGAAGGGTGTCGCCACCAAGCCGCCGAACGCGTAAGAGGTACTCCAGTAGCCCAGTACCCGGCCACGTTCACTGGTGCTGAAGAAGCTGCCAACGTTCTTGCACAGCCCCGACCAGCCCGTGGACTGGGCAAGGCCTTGGATCAGCATGCAGGAAGCAAAGATCGGCAGGGTGGCGTAGGTACCCATAAGCACAGCTGCCACCGCGGAGATGACTAGCCCGCTGAGTACCACGACCCTAGGGCCAAAGCGGTCGGAGAAGTTGCCCCAGAGAAACTGGCCCACGGCGTAGGCCGTCAGGTAGAAGGCATCGAGGTTGGCCATCATGGACTTTTCAAGTACAAAATCCGGGTCTTCGCCAATACCTAATTTGGCTACGGAAAATGCCTTGCGAGTGAAGTAGAAGGCGGCATACGCCACCCAGGTAATTAGAAAAACTTGAACGCGCCAACGCTGGAGAGATTGCCAGCCAGTTGCGAGAGAAGCTGCATTCTTGTTCATGGTGTTCTGATCCCGGTAATGGTGCCAGACAGCGCAAATCGTTAGTTTTATTGTTGTTTTGGACACAGAGAATTTATGCACGCACACACCATCGCTAGATAGCAATGAGCTGGCATCAAGTATGAAAAATTTAATAGTGCGATCGCTGACTCCTGCTCGGCGTTACCCACCGATAAGTCACCGAATCCATGGTAAAAAAAGGTCCTTGTCCAAAGGCGCGATCCACTCGCACCCATGCTCGATTAACAAGGACCTTTAAAGGGGTTGATCAAGCAGCCGATTGCTGGATGTCTACATCCATAGCTAGCAGACTATCGGCAATGGCTCGAAGCAATTGATGCACAACGTTTTCATCAATCTGACCGATGCAACCGATGCGGAAACTCTCGGCGACGGTCAACTTTCCTGGGTAGATGATGAATTGACGAGCTTTCAATTCGTCGTAAAATCGCTTGAACTCAAAGTTCGGATGTTCAGGGCTGAAGAAGGTGGTAATAATCGGCGACAACCAGCGGTCTTCGAGCAGCGTTTTGAAGCCAAGCTCGCGCATGCCGGCCACCAGCACGTCGCGGTTGCGGGTATAACGTGCTAGTCGGCCATGCACACCACCTTCGGCGTCATGCTGTTCCAGCGCCTTATGGAAGGCCACGACGCTGTGGGTCGGGGGCGTGAACCGCCACTGGCCGGTCTTCTCCATATAGACCCATTGCTCATATAGGTCGAGGCTCAGGGAGTTGGCACGGCCTTTCGCGGACTCCAGAACACTGCGTCGAATGATGACGAAACCGAACCCAGGAATGCCCTCGATGCATTTGTTGGCGGAAGATACCACCACGTCAAATGGAATGTCCTGGACGGTCAGCGGCACCGCGCCAAAGGAGCTCATCGCATCGATGATCAGGCTCTTGCCATGAGCTTTCACAACATCGGCGATTTCCCGCAGCGGGTTGAGGATGCCCGAGCTGGTCTCGCAGTGGACAAGAAACACGTTGGTGACGTCTGGGTTGGCCTTGAGCAGGACATCAACTTCGTCGGGCTGCGGCGGCAGGTAATCCCCCTTGTCCAGGATAATGAAGGCGCGGCCGAGGTATTCCAAGGTCTTGGTAGCGCGTTGACCGTAAGCCCCATTCATCAGCACTAGCGCCTTGCCATCACGGGGGATGGCGGTGGCCAGCGCCGCCTCTACCGAGTAGCTGCCACTGCCTTGCAGCGGCACGCAGGCGAAGCTGTCATCGGTTACACCCGCCATGGCCAGCAGGCTCTTGCGAACGTCCGCAGTCACCTGGTTAAAGGCCTTGTCCCATGAACCCCAGTCGCGAAGCATGGCTTCCTTGGTGGCTTTAGAAGTGGTCAGAGGGCCTGGCGTGAGCAGGTAGGGTTCGCCCAAAGCTGGTGCTGCTAGCGTCTGAGATCTTGGAAACTCAGCTTTGATCATGATCTTCTCCGGCATGCTGTTTTTGTTAAGGAGTGATGCATGGGCTGATCAAAACACTCGCCTTTGAATAAGTGAAATCGATTTATCACATTTCACAAATAAGCTGAACTTATTAGTCGCAATCTTCACCGCAAGTCGTTATTTTGGTTCGTTTTTTCAAACATCATGTCTCGATAGCAGATACTCGATTCGTAAGCTAGGTTTGTAACCACTGTCGGTATAAGTGTACCTTCGAACAGGATTCAGCCTATTGGACAGTTTGCGAAGGGACGCCTCAACCAATGCGCATGGTGCAGAATTCAGCTTTGGCTTATACGGTAGTGCTGTGGTTAGTGACTACATTGGCGTGCTTCATCGCTGCAGCCAATGCTGATCCACAACCCAGTAACGCCGCATTACCCAAGATGCCCTCGACGGAAGTTTCACCGATTGCATTGGCCGACATCCTTAATCGCGCTGATGAAGACCAGCAGCGTGTGGATAGGGTGAAGAGGCTGCTTGCTTCTCCCGATCCTGTTGCCCATCTAGGTCGCTCGCTCGACGACATAGCTCGTCCGGCCTACGCCAAGCAGCACAGTGCTCACAGCCTATTTTTTGGTGAGCTGCCTGTAATGCGAATTGAAAGCCTGGCTCGACATTGGGAGTTCGATGCGCACCGTCTGGAGCGGTGGGAAATACAAGCGCGCAGAGCATTTAGCCCTTACTCGGATAACGCCCTGCAATTGGCACAGCGACGCGCGATTTGGTCATCAACCAAGGCTGCGGGGGTGTTAGATACGATTCCATCAGTGCTTTCCGCTCGCATCACAAGCTTGATTGCTCAAATTGATGCCACAGAGGCCGCTCTCGAAGTAGAGCTCTCGCGTCAACTTGCCCTCACGCAGCGAGCAAGCGAGCTCAAAGCCACCATCGAAGCCGGAAGTAACCGTGTGTCGGTCGCACTAGATGAGCTTGATCGCAGGTTGCTGCGTCTCGATGTGGCGCCTCTTTGGCAGACCATCGGCTTGAGTATGGATCAGACCTCGACATGGGACGCCATGTGGCAAGGCCTGGATATAGAAGAACAATTTGCTCGCAACTACAACTCGGCAACCACTCCAAATCAGCTTGCGCTTAAGCTGGTGCAGCTACTATTGCTGCCCCTGATCTTTTGGTTGGTCATTCGTAGCCGACGCTCGCAACGCATTAAAGCCGAGCCGAGGAAGCTTACGCGTGCGCTGCGGCGCCCTTTCTCAACTTCACTACTACTGTGCATACTCGCCATGCTTGTGCTCGAGCCAGATGCCCCGTTACTGGCTCAGGAACTTGCGCTTTTAGCAGCCCTGGTGCCAGTGCTGCGGTTGCTGCCCAGCGGCGCGCTTCGTGCCCTTGGCGTGTGGCCCTATATAGCCATTTTCCTTTACGGGCTCGATAGCCTGGGCATCCTGGCAGCCTACAAGGGTGGGATCTACAGGCTCTACCTTCTTGCTGTGAATGCCATCGCACTGGTGCTAACCGTCTGGCTTCTTTGCCGGGCGTTACCTGTCATACAGACTCCTGACAGTCGACTACAGAAAGTCATGCGCCCCATCGGCTGGGTGGCCGCAGCCCTACTCATCACAGGACTTTTAGCCAACATTCTCGGTAATACTTCACTGGCCGAAACACTTACAACCGGCGTGATAGATAGTGGCTACATGGCATTATTGCTTTATGCAGGCATCGCCGCATGCGCTGGGCTATTCCAAGCGCTGCTCGACCAGCCGGAACTGGCTAATCGCCATTTCATTCGTAATCAAGAGACTTCTCTGCAGTCAGGGTTTACTCGTCTGCTAATAGTCGGCGCTGTAATCGGTTGGCTCATCTACAGCATGGATCGGTTCCGCGTCCTCCGACCAGTGTATAGCGTGGGTAGCACCGTCATGGAGTTTGGTATCAATGTAGGGGAGGTATCCCTGGATATCGGTGACTTACTTGTTTTCCTGTTATCTGCCTGGGTTGCGTTCTGGGCGGCCGGCATCGTAAGGCGGGTGCTCCGTGCAGAGTTGCCACACCATGCAGGGTTGCCCAGGGGGGTTGGCAATAGCATCGCATCGCTCAGCTACTACGGCGTTCTGTTGTTGGGTTTTCTAGTGGCACTCTCTGCGGCAGGATTCAAAGTCAGCCAACTGACGCTAATCTTTGGTGCGCTGGGTGTAGGGATCGGTTTCGGCCTCCAGAACGTGGTTAACAACTTTGTTTCTGGGTTGATGCTCATGTTTGAGCGGCCGATTCAACCTGGCGATCTCGTGGATGCAGCAGGAACCTCAGGCACGGTGCGTGAGATCGGATTGCGCGCTACCACCATTCGCACATCAGATGGCGCCGATGTGGTTGTGCCCAACGGCTTGCTGCTCAATGGCAATCTTGCCAACTGGACTATGTTTGATAAGAGCAGGCGTATTGAAATTCCTATAAGCGTTGCCTACGGCTCTGATCCTTCTACGGTAATAGCGGTGATAAGTGCAGTCTTATGTGACGCACCGGAGTTGGCTGAGCGGCCAGCACCTTCAGTTATATTGACCGGATATGGGGAGGCCGCTTTGAATTTCACGATAAGTGCATGGACGCACGATATCAGCATCTGGGGGAGGCTGCGTGGTGAGATACTTTCCCGTACGCTTGCTGCGCTGCAACAGGCAGGCGTCTCGGTTCCCTCTAGGCAGCTTGATGTGAATTTGCACACCTCGCGGGATGCAAAAACACAGCAGCCTTAGCATGGATAAGATGCCGATGCATCATCGGCAGATGACTCGATCACATTAAAACTCAGATCTACGCTTTCCCCGCCTGTTCGGGCAACGCATGGGGCTCACCGGCCAGATAAGAGACGAACGCGTCAGCGCTCATTGCCTTGGCGAAGAACCACCCTTGAGCGTAGCGGACGTTGTGGGCGCGTAAATACGCTGCTTGCTCTGCAGTCTCAACACCCTCCGCGACTATAGCCAAGCCTAGCGAATCCGCCATATCGATTAAGTGGTCGATGAGCGACGCGGCCGACTTTGGTTGAGAAATACGATCAACGAAAGATTTATCAATTTTCAAGATATCCAGCGGTAGCTGTTGGAGGTTCTGCAGATTCGAATATCCCGTTCCAAAATCGTCCAGTGCCGTCACATAACCCGACCCGCGGGCTTTGCTCATGGTCTCCTTCGCCGATCTCAAATCCATGAACCCCGTCTCAGTTGCCTCTAGCCAAATCTGTGAAGGGTAAACACCGGCTTTCGTTCTCATCTCATCCAGGACATCGATAAAACGTCCGCTGGCCACGTCTGATGCTGCTAGGTTGATAGAGACATGCATGGAGCGATCGGCCACAAGCACATTTCTCAGGTCGCGTATCACCTGGGTCATGACCTGCTCAGTAATGGCTTGGATAAGGCCGCTCTTTTCGGCCAGGGGGATAAAAACGTCAGGGCTGATTGTCACATGATCGGGCTTTATCCACCTTATCAACGCCTCCGCACCCACGCATCGCCCCTGCTCAAGCTCGATAATCGGTTGATAATGCACTACGAACTCGTGCCGCTTCACCGCGCGCTCAAGGGCTGCCACGGGTGATAGGCGCCGCTTCGATATTCGCACGATACCGAGCACCGCGAAGCCTGCAAGCAATGCGCCCAGCGGGAGCATGTAGGCCGAGTGCCTCAGAAGGATACGCAAGAGTTCTGGGCGGGGTATTGCTGCAATCGCTACCCAGGAACCTTGCCGGATGGATGTGTAGAGGTAACCCTCCCTGAGACCTCGGGTCGGGCCCATGTGCGCCAGCGTGACGATGGTTTTGCTTCCTTGGCTGGTGGCACCTATGAGATCACCGTTAGTCGTCGCTATTGCAAGCCTGACACGATGATCCAACAGCACATCCAACAATTGCTCGGAATCGACAAGCACGTTGAAGGCCGCGTATTCCAAAGCCATCAGTGGCTTGGCAGACCCCAATAGGGGTGAGACCCGAATCGATATTTTCACACCATCGTCAGTTATAAAATCTGCAGGTAGTGCGTCGATTTTTTTACCAATCATCCCCCAAGAGCCACATACGAAAATGTCCTCCTGAACGTAACCTACTGATTTCACTGAAAAGGTATTGATCGCAACAAGACGCATCTGGTCGATGCTCTCCGGGCTGCAAGGAAGCAGGTCGCTGGACGCAACTGACTTTAGAGCAGTTGAAGCTTGAAGGAGTACTGCCTGGGCACGCTGGGACAATAAAACAGCAATGTCTTCTAGCTGCCGCTCGGTGCTATGGAGCGTCAGCAGCCATCCGATCCCACCCATCACGCCCAATGCCAGGCAAGTGACGAGAACACTCGCGATAACGCCCTGCCAGATCACAGACGACCGCATTGGCTCCGCCTAGTTTATGAAAAAAGGAAATAATGCTCAAAATTTAGACCGCCATCTGAACGCGACCAAACAAGACTGGTTGCCACGGGTTTGGCGAACACCTCTCGTCAGGCATCCACGTCAAGAATCGAATCCAGAATAGGATAATCCTATTTACCAATCGCTCCCCTAGGTATCAGTCAATTCTGAAGCTGATCTTGTATGGCACAGCCTCACCCCGCCTGGCGGATGCGCGCATCTGAAACACCTGCACCTTGTACTTACCCGATGCCGGTAGTGCTCCAGTCCAATCTGAGCCAATACCACCGCCACCCAATGCGCTGGACTGTCCCGGCTGATCTCCGGGCGCGAACACATTGAAGTTGGCGTTGCTGTTGCCGGTGATCTGCACGGTCATGCGCTGTCCTGACTTCGCTGCCAACGTGTATTCGACGGTGTCATAGCCCTTTATGGTGCCGTTAAGCTGCGCATTATTGGCTCCTTTCACGAAGCTCACCGGTACGGATGAGGCCTTGTCTGCGGCCCAGCAAAGGGATGACACGAATGAGAGTGCTATGCCGTAAATCATGACCTTTTTCATGAGCATTCCTACAGTTAAGAGCTTTACAGGAAGATACGTAGTAAAGGTACCAAGGATTGCTAAAATAGCCAGCGATCGAGAATAAACCTGTGAACGAGACGTTTGACCCTGTTCCGCAGCCTACGAAATCAAGACCACCGGCTTCAAGATTCAAACTACAGCCCTTGGCAGTCAGGCCTTGACCCACAGCCTAGACAAGTAGGTAAACGCGATAATGGACAATTTCCCAACCCAGGCTCTGCCCCTGATCCTCTTAGAATCCAACGGCTTTCGCATCAGCATGTGGCCCAACATCCTATTTCCGTCGATTAGTCCGTGACACGTCTTAGCGCATACGCAAGTTAATGGCTTAAGTTTGTATGCAGGCTTTGTCCTGACCATCATCATGGGCTAGGTGCGTGCTTGACTGGTTTGGGTTGCGTGAGTTTTCTATCCATGTGCCTAGTGTGTTTGCCCTGCACCAAGCGTCTGTCATTCTGAAATACCTGAATAGCACTAGGTGCTGGCAGGTAGATGACCATCCCCCCCGGCAGGTATTCAATCTCCAATGAAGCAGATCCAATTGGCGCCTCCATAACCACCTTCACCGATGCTCCGCGATCAATCCAAAACTCACTTGAAGCGGGTTCGACTACAAGTAGAAGGCGAGCCGAACCGCTATTAATAAATCTTAATTCCTGCTCGTTTCTCATCTTTAACACATCTGGCTCGGTTAGGCTTGAGGGGTATGGGAAGTAATATTTTTGCCACAGCGACAGCCGTTGAGTCCTGCAAAGGCAACTGAAATACACCTCCCGGGTCCGCTCAAAAACAGTTGATTGGCAACTCAAAAATCAGCATGTGCATGTTCACATCGCCATCCGGCTGTCCACGTTTCGCATCATGCAAACCCTCACGTATACGTATCCGCAGGTCCTTGGCTACACCAGACTGAACCACATATCTCGCCTCCAGATCGAGCTCTTGATGTTGTGCGTCATCAGCGCCGTTCCAAGCTCCATAGTGGCTGTTCTCTGAACTCTGGATGTCGTAGCCGACTACGTAGCGAGCCATGAAACTCAAGCCCGGGAAACCGCTTGCAGCCATGTCGAGGTCGTAGCGTAACTGCCAAGACTTTTCATTAGGTCCATTAAAGTCCGACGCCATTATCGGATTGCTCAGGTAAATGGAGTTGCCAAAGGCGCCAGATCCGTTATTGCCAAAACCAATATAATCGAACGGGGTATCACCAATGATCCGCTGGTAGGCGATAGCCAGCCGATGCCTTCCAAAGACATAGGAAACCTGGGAGGAGTAAGCCGTTGTGCGAATGTCGCCGGCGTTAGCCCGTCCTTGGTCCCAAGTGTGGTAGAGGTTCACGTCCAGAGAGAGTCGGGATCGGTCATCCAGGTCCCAGAGGTAGTTTCCTCCTAGATAAGCTTGCCGCCAGAGGTCTTCGAAGTCCGCAGCATAAGCGCTCACGCCCCAGTGTTTCTGGTCATAACGCCCGCCGGCGAAGCTGACCGAATCGGTGGGTACGAATGCATAGTTCGCCCAGAGTTCACCTTTGTTACTGGTAGACGAAGGCTCGGTGCCGGCCGTGAAGCGCCCCGTCTCCAGAAGCAACCCTTCGACATCGCGGTTACTTAGCAGAAAGCCAGTGGCCGTACTGGGAAACAGCCGAGTGTCCGACGTTGCAAAAACCGGGTTCGTAACTTGCATCTGGCCGTAGCGCATTTCAGTAAAGCCGTACTTCGCCTTGATCAGCACACCGGCGCGGCCAAAGCTTCGCTGCGCCTCCCCCTCGTGGTTCATCTGGATATTGCCGTAGCCCGCATGACCATTACCACCCTCAAGCTTGAAGCCGCTGAATCCATAAGCATCAAGACCAATGCCTATCTCGCCCTGAGTGAATCCCGACGCGAAGTTTGCTCGCATACCCAGTGACACGTCGCGAGGGTCACGCCTGTCATGAGTGAAGCGATGATGTCCATCACCCTTCATCTGGCTATTGAGTACTGCGGATCTGCTTGTTATCACGAGATGACTGTCCTCAATAAAACCATTTTCAGCATGCGAGTACGCGGAGAAAACCAGCGGACACAGGAGAATCAGCGGCCTATAGGCCGATAAGATCGTCATCAATCTACTCACCAGAAATCTATCTATCAGTTTTTTTTATTGTCGAGACAGTTGGTGCTACCTATTACATGCCCGGCTTAATCCAGCCGCTTGCCCACGGTTTCGTTCACCATCGTCAGGCCTAACAGGGTCGCAATGAGGCAGAACATCACGTAGAAAGCAGGTGCGTGTTTATCGCCCGTAAGATCGATCAGGCCAGTGGCGAAGAATTGAGCAAAGCCTCCGAAAATGCACACACCCAAGCAGTATACGAGCGACAGCCCAGTGGCCCGGATCGAGCGAGGGAACATCTCGGTCAGCATCACCATGGATGGCACAGTGATCAGCACAAGCAGGAAGGTAGTGGCGAACGACACAAACAGCAGAGTGCCCAGCGTGGGAAAGTGGGTCATCAGCATGAATGCCGGATAAATCAGAAACAGCATTGGAATGGTGCCCATCGCGATGGTGCGACGCCGACCGATACGGTCACTCAGGCGCCCGGCCCAGAGCGACAAAATGATCTGCACCGCGGCCCCCAGACAGGAAGCGCCAATGCCTACCTGCATGGGTAGCTTGAGAATCGCTACCGTGTAGTTGGTCATGTAATCGAGCACAATGTAGCTACTAGCGGTGCCACCGATGGCCATGAGTACCCCGGCAACGAGGGTGCGTCGATGCCGAGTGACAATCTGCTTCAATACCGGCATTTCCTCATCGCCGATTTCACGCTTCTCTGCTGTTTCCTGAAGGTGTCGGCGCATGTAGACGCCGATGGGCAGAATGAACAGGCCCACTGCAAATGGTACACGCCACCCCCAGCTTTCCAGTGCCTCGGCACTCAGGCACGTGGTCAGCGCCAGGCTGATAGCCGATCCCAGAAGAAAGCTCAGTCCTTGGCTGAAGAATTGCCAGCTGCCATAGAAGCCGCGGTTATGATCGCCTGCGTACTCCATGAGCATGGCAGTGGATGCTCCGACTTCGCCGCCTATGGCGAATCCTTGGATAAGCCGGGCGAGCACCACCAGCACTGGAGCGGCGAGGCCTATCTGGGCGTACGTTGGCGCAGTCGCCAGGACCGCCGACCCCAAAGCCATCAAGCTAAGGGTCAGCAGCATGGCCGGCTTGCGACCCGCCCGATCGGCGTAGGCGCCGATAACAATTCCGCCCAGAGGGCGCATTACGAAGCCCAATCCGAAGGTCGCCAACGCCAGCAGTAGCTGACTGAGCTCACTTTGTGCCGGGAAAAACTGGCGACCAATCAGTGTCGCGAAAAAGCTGAAGACGGAAAACTCGAAAAACTCCAAGGCCGAGCCGATGGTGATTGCCGCGATTGCACGATAGGTCAGTACTCTTGAAGCCGGTGCGGCTCCAGCCGCTTGGGATACGGTTGCAGACATGACAGGTCCTCTGCCTCGCAATTGTACGAGGCTGGCAGTTAGCGATGATCAGGCCAGGAAGGTTTCCACCAGACGTACCCAGTAGCTGGCGCCCAGCGCCAGAGCTTCATCGTTGAAGTCGTAGCCAGGGTTATGCACCATGCAGCCACCCTCCCCATCGCCATTGCCGATGACTAGGTAACAGCCAGGACATTCTTCAAGAATTACCGCGAAGTCTTCGCTGCCAGTTAATGGCTGGATTTCGCCGATAACCGAATCCGCTCCTATCCAGTCGAGCGCTACTTGCCGTGCGAAGGCGGTAGGCTTTTCATGATTGAACAACGCTGGGAATCGTTGCCCCTCATCCACCGAAACGCTGACCCTAGCCCCAAAGCTTTCCGCCTGAGACTGGGCAATCTTGGTGATTCTATTAATGAGGTCATCACGCACCGTTGTCTTCAAGGCACGGACACTCAACTGCAGTCGGCAGTGTTCAGGAATGACGTTGGCCGCGTGCCCGGCGTTGAACGCGCCTACTGAGATGACGCCGCAGTCGAGCGGGTCGATATTCCTGGCCACTACGCTTTGGAGCGCCATGACAATCGCAGATCCGGCGAGAATGGAGTCAACGGCCTTATGCGGCATGGCACCATGACCACCGACGCCGTGGACATCGATAGTTACCGTGTCTGTCGAGGCCATGAATGGGCCAGTACGAAAACCGAATTTGCCCACTGCCAAGCCAGGCATGTTATGCATCGCGAATACTGCGTCGCAGGGGAAGCGCTTGAACAGCCCATCCTCGAGCATGCTTCGTGCGCCTCCATCTCCTTCTTCGGCGGGCTGGAAGATCAGATTCAGGGTGCCATCAAAATTGCCATCCGAAGCGAGAGCCTTGGCTGCCGCCAGCAGCATAGCCGTATGGCCGTCATGCCCACACGCGTGCATCTTACCTTCGAAGCGGCTCGCGTAGGGCAGCCCGGTCATTTCCTCTATGGGCAAGGCATCCATGTCAGCACGTAGACCAATGCTGCGCAAACCTTTACCGCGCTTAAGTTGACCAACTACACCTGTCTTCCCTATTCCACGATGAACTGCATAGCCCCATTCCTGAAGCCTTGATGCAACCAGGTCGCTGGTCGCGTATTCCTCAAAACTCAACTCGGGATTTGCATGCAGGTGTCGACGTACACCTATCATTTCTTCTTCGATGGCCTTGATGCCTGGGAGAACCGCAGAGTTGCTCATGATGTTTCCTTCTTGTTGTTCTTGGCATGGTTGGGCATGCTCGGGACCATCATAAAAAACCACCTAACGCCTCAGGCAGCCGCAAAGAGGTTGGCCTGAAAACCAAGGGTTTACGCCGGAACCTCTGTCTTATGAAGCTGCATCAACTCCAGGCCCTGGTATCGATAGCCGACAATGGCAGTATTCGTGCCGCGGCTCGCAAGCTCGGTATTTCCCAGACCGCCGCGGCGAAGGCTGTGCGAGAGCTCGAAAGCGAGCTGCAGTTACCCCTACTCAATCGCAATGCCAGCGGCGTGGGTCTGACGCACTACGGCAGATCCTTGCTTACCCACGCTCGACAGATGCTTGAGCAAATGGGTCGCGCACAGCAGGAACTCGCCCATCTCAGGGGGGAGACTGAAGGCCATTTACGGTTCGGGATATCGCCCTGGATGGGAATGTCGCTGCTTCCTGAGGCCGTTCGCATGTTTCGCCAGCAGATGCCTGGAATCCGCCTGGAAATCTTCGAAGGCTTGATGGCGGTGACACTCCCTCGTCTGCGCGAGGGCACCATGGATTTCGCCATAGGGTTGGTTTCCGCCATGCTGCCGCGACCGGAATTCACTTGCGATCCCTTGTTGTCCTACGAGATGTCGGTTATTGCCCGAAAAGGTCATCCGAAGGCTGGCAGCGGCTCGATTCACGATTTGCTGGACCAAGACTGGATAGTCAACTATCCGGACACAAGCCAAGAAGACTTCATGCACGAGCTGTTCTGGCAGCACGCAGCGCAGATACCTATTAACCAGATTCAGAGAGCCCAGTCATTACAGTTGATGTTTTCCCTCATGGAGCAAACCGACATGCTGGGATATTGTCCTGAGCCAATGCTGACGGTGCCGATGTTTCGCGAGCGTATAGTTCGCCTGGATTTAGCCGAGGCATTCGCAACCGACACCATAGGCATCGTCACGCCTCGCAACGCCCAACTAGGCGCTGCCGCCCGGATCTTCGTCGAGTGTTTGCTGCAGACAATTCGCCGCCGAGCGCGCTCGTCCAGACCAGAGGATACGGTCTTGTTCAACACTCTTAATTTACTCATCTAAGACTGGTTCAGCGGCGCAACTGAAAATGGTTGTTTTCTACCACCATCATTTTTAAGTCCCGAGGCAGCTCATCAGCCGTATAGTTCTGAAACGCAGTACGATCGTCGCACTGGACGATTTTGGTACCGGCTACTCGAGCTTGCAGTACCTGCAGCGTTTGCCCGTCTATCTGATAAAAATAGATAGGGGGTCGTCGAGCGCATTGACTAGGTGGATGACTACCCAATGCTAGAACACACCAACGGCCTAGCTCATGAAATGGGGCTGGCCATGGTTGGCGAAAGGCAAAGGACAACACAATCCTGATTCATGCGAGACGATCACGCCCGCCGTGCCTGCTGGTTCGATGATCCAACAGCTCGACCGGTTACCCCTCGCCCTACGGAGACACATGATGGAACGAGTATCCGGCACTGCAAGCACGGATGGCCAGTCGCCTAGAAAGGTCGACAGACTGCATTTACGCTGGTTGATCCTGATATTCGTGATGGTTTCGGTATTAGCGACTTTGGCCAACAGCTTGATCACAGCCTACCGAGTGCAACAGGATGCTTTGATCGAACATGCCCTGGAGTCCAACCGCGCGTACGCAGCAAAGGTCGCCTCCAGCATCGGCGAGTTCCTGCAGTCGGCTCATAGTCATCTCCGCTTCAGTGCAGACGAGTTGGGTAAGCATTGGGGAAATGCTGAAGTGCTGCGAGCTGAAGCTATCCGCTTGCAACGCCAGGATACCGATTTCAACTCCATTGCCATCATCGATGCGACCGGGAGGATCAAAGAGGCCTACCCGGATCGGATGCAGATCAAGGGATCCACGCCTCATTCTCCGGTAGCCGACGAATTCCTCGCTGCGCGCCGCCCGGTGGTCAGTTCCGCCTACATGTCTGCTGCCGGCAACCTGGTCGTCATGATCTCCCAGCCGATCTTCGGGCCTTCTGGAGAGTACTTGGGCGTAATAGGTGGATCGGTGTATCTGCAAAAGCAGAGTGCTTTGCACACCCTCATCAGTCGACATTTCCATCATGAAGGGACTTTCGCGTTCGTGGCTGATAGCCAGCGACAACTGCTCTCACATCCCGAAGAACAACGCATCGGCGAAAAACTGGGATGGAGCAAAACAGTAGATGCAGCGCTTCGAGGAGAGAGTGGATCGATGGCCGTAGAAAATTACAAAGGCGTACCCATGCTGGCGGGGTATGCTCAAGTGCCAGATGCCGACTGGGCAGTAGTCGCGCAGCAACCACGAGAAATAAGCCTGGCGCCTTTGAAGGTCCTGATGCGAGATATGGTATTGGGAATGATACCTGCCAGCTTGCTCGGGCTGCTTATGATCTGGTTTGGCGCAGTCCTTATTTCAAGACCGCTGCAACAGCTCTCGAAGATTGCAGCGCAGTTGTCAGCGTCCGATGCGACCGAGCGACTGAAGGGTATTCGCACCTGGTATAGCGATGCGGCTGCAATTCGCCGAGCGATGCTGGTAGGGGTTGAATTACTGCAGGTGAAGATCGGGCGTCTGAACGAGGAGGCGCGGACAGACCCTCTGACAGGGTTGGCCAATCGCCGAGTCATGACCGATTCGCTGGCCCGGCTGGATGCTTCATTACGGAATTACTGCGTACTGGCTCTCGATATCGACTTCTTCAAGAAGGTCAACGACACCTATGGCCACGATATAGGCGACGTTGCACTGAAGCATGTCGCCGAGATTCTTCGCATCAGCTCCAGAGCCAATGATCTGGTATGCAGGGCGGGAGGCGAAGAGTTTACTGTCGTATTGCCGGATACGGATATCGAGGCAGCCAGGGTTATCGCTGAGCGGATCCGCCAATCAATAGCTAATCATCCAGTTCCTGGCGTAGGCAGCATGACTGTCTCCATCGGTGTCGCAGGCAATGGCCGAGGCAAACCTTGCTCTCAAACCCTGCTCAAGCACGCAGATGAGTATCTGTATGAGGCCAAGCACAGCGGTCGGAACCGCGTCTGCAGTGGCGTCGTTGAACTGACCTCTGATCAGTAGCTTGAGGGTGTTGAACAACATAGTGCCCTCTGGCATGCACGAGCGGGCACACAAGCGAATCTTTTGCAGCAAGCACTCGGCAGAGACTTGCGCAGCCGCGTTCAGTTGGACATTCAAAGGTGGGCCGATGCCTACCGTGTCGGTCGCGAATCAAACCCACCTGTTCTCCACGATTGCAGCATAGGGTAATGCTCTTTAGAAATAATCTGAGGTTCTGCATGATCAGGACAATGGGCACCTGCGCATTCACCTGATGGGTTCACATGCGGAATCAAGGAAAAGGTGGTCGCTCCTAGCTGTCGATGTATTCTCTGAAAAGATACCTGAACATCCCGATAGAACGCTCAACTGGGGCCTTCAGTGCCGGTCTGAAAGCAACGTATTGCTCTGCTAGAGTGAAGACAATGGCCGCTGCGAGTCAGCTCCAAGGCCGGCTGGCAAGCAGTGCTAAGGGCGGCCAAGCAGGACCGCTCATAAGCGGAGCTCAATGGCATCAATATGTGCTGAATGTGCATTACTAGGTATGAAAATGTCGGTATCCAATGCGCAATTGAAAGCCTTTCATGCAGTCGCCGTGCATGGCAGTTTCACACTGGCCGCCCAGAGTCTATTTCTGACTCAGCCTGCCATTTCCGATCAGGTACGCAAACTTGAGGAGCGCTACGGCGTGATGTTGTTTCACCGGAACAAACGGTCGGTGAAACTCACGGATCTAGGTGAGCAATTACTAAAGATCACACAGCGTCTGTTTGCTATAGAGCTTGAAGCAAAGGAGTTACTCCAGGATTCGCGAGCACTGCAGACTGGCACTTTGACGCTGGCAGTCGATGCAGCAGTGCACGTGCTCCCCTTCATCGCCCAGTTCTGTAAACGTTACCCAGGTATCGTAGTAAGGATTGAAACCGGCAATACCGACGATTCCCTTCACCGCCTTTTCGCCTATCAGGCCGATCTCGCGCTGCTTGGACGAGACGTTATTGATGAGCGGCTGATGGCGATTCCTTTGCGCAGCGACCCGTTTGTAGTGTTCGTCGCCCTTAATCATCCATGGGCAGAACGCGCTTGCGTCACGCTTGCCGATCTGCACGAAACACCATTGGTACTGCGTGAGCCAGGTTCAGTTACGCGCCAGGTTTTGGAAGAAGAAATGATTCGTTTGGGGCTGACAATTCGCCCAGCTATCCAGGTGGAAGGCCGTGAGGCCGCGCGTGAAGCCGTTGTCGCCGGAATCGGCGTGGGTATGGTCTCCGCCGCTGAGTTTGGTGCCGATGCGAGAGTGGCCGCATTACCAATCCTCGACTGCACGCGCCGCATGACAGAAACCCTCGTTTGCCTGCCGGAACAGACTTCGCGACGAGTGGTGGCAGCCTTCTTGGAAATGGTAAACGGGATGCTCACTCAATACTCGCCAGATGATCAGGAAGCTTGATCTCCATAAGGTTGCATTAAGCCATGGCTCGAATGGGTTCCCCAATGCATTCAGGCCGTAAGGAAGCATCCCATTCACTGGAGTGACTTTCCTGGCCAAGGCAAATATTTCGCTCAACATAGGAACGAAGAGATTCACCTGATTGGTTTCGCAACTGCATTTTTGGCCGGCCTCCAGCTGGAGGGTTGAGGGTTGGGCGAGGGCGAGGTGATCGCAGGAGCGGATGAGAAAGACCTCACCGGCTCCTGCGACATTTTTAATTTCCTACATCCACCAGTGGATTTAGAGAATTAAAACTGTCGCAAAGAGGCCCAGTTTCCGTGGCCTTCAGCCCGATTCGGAGTAAACGCAAAACTGTCGCGAGCCCCCAAAACCGTTGACTCGGACAAATGCGCCAGAGAATAAAAACTGTCTAGCCCAGTAATGACGGGCCTTACAGCCACCTCTGAGATTTCAGGAGTGGATGTCCTGCCCGCTATTCGGGTTGAACCCAGCAGCCCGGGCTCTCACTGTCGAAGAAATCGACGTCAACTGGCCCCAGGTCATCCTGAATGATTTGGTAAGCCATGTTGCAATAAGGCTGATATCCCCGAAAGACTGAGACGGCTACGCGCTCAATGCCCGTCCCCTTCATTCGCTTGAGCAAATGCCTGTCGTGCTCCCCCAAGCCCCAACCGAACAGTGTCAGTGTCTTCCGGGGCGCCGTAAGCACCTCTCGATAGACAGTCGACAGGTAGTAGCTATTTTGAATCGAAGCTACCTTCTGACGCATGGTTCCTTCACTGACAAACAGCGGTACCACACGCTCGTTTTTCCACTCCTGAAGAATGGCTTCCAGCAAGCCGCCGCCCAATGCGCGGATCTTGAACTCTTCCTCTATGTTGTTGCGGCATAAAGCTAAGCTGCCATGGGGGTAGAACACCAACGTATTCACTCGCTCCTTGTACAGCTTCCGGAATCGACGCCAGTCGTCATCGAATACCCCGCCATCGACGAAGCAGTCTTTGAACATATGGCCGTCCGGGATGTTGAGACCATAGGCCACCGTCCAGTAAACCAGCAGGTCATAGTTTAGCGACAAGACCGTGTCGAACTCCTTCAGATACCGGTACATGTTCGGCAGATGATCGGTGATCTGGTGATATTCAGGGTGAACATCCCGCACTGCCTGGATCAGGCAATCCCGGACGCGCACGTAGGCTTCGTGGGTACGCTGATCTGGGATCTCCAACGATTTGTTGACGTTGGATGCTTGCCAGACGACCCGCAGAATTAGCTCAAAATCTTCTGTCTCAAAAAACTCGAACAGACGCGCCACGTCGTTCTGGAGCAGCTCATTTTCCCTGACATGTTCTAGCAGTGAGCGGTACGCAAAACTCTGCGACACAGCGATACTCGCGCCGTTGCCCAACAAGATGGTACCGCGCTGATAATGCTGAGCTATTTCTGCCCATGGCTTTACGGGGTATGGCATAGAGGCCACCTTCGAGTTGTGATCGCAGGATCATATCTCTGATGGTTCCATCGAGTCTTCTAGGCCGCCGACGTGTCTTCGCAACACGCTAGCTCAGATTCAAGCCCTGGTGACGAAACGCTCAGCGGCCGCTCAAATGGACCCTTCAAAATGGACCTCATGTTCTAACGCGGCATCGGGATTTGGGATAAGAAGCTTGTAGGAGCCTCAGGCCGACAACCCTCGCCACCGAAATCAAACCGCCAATATCCCACGTCATGCCACGCACCGAGTTTGAACCCGACCTGCGAAAACGTACCGATGTGCTGAAAGCCGAGTCGCTCATGGAGACCCACGCTTCCTTCGTTCGGTAAAGAAATACCCGCGTATGCAGAACGATATCCTAGCTGCTTCAGAACCGGCAGGAGAACGTCATAAAGCTGCCGGCCAATCCCACTCCGACGCTGCCCCTCTGCAACGTAGACGGTCACATCTACCGCCCACCGATATGCCGCTCGCGCTCGATGCTGGCTAGCATAGGCATAACCGACCACCCGACCTTGCTGCACAGCCACAAAATATGGATAGGTATGAAGCGTCGTCTCGATACGCTGGCGCATTTCTTCCGCGCTCGGCGCTACCTCTTCAAACGAGATGGCAGTGTGGAGCACAATCGGAGCGTAGATAGCCTGTATGGCTGCAGCGTCTTCTGGACCAGCAATACGAATCTCGATTCCGCTATGCATCCGGCTGCTCCAAGCTGTTCAGGTATTCCACTACTTCGTTTACGGTGCTGCGCGCGGTACGGGTGACGCCGATCAGCGTCGCCGAGGCCAGGGCGGTCCAGTCGCCATATCCGACCAGCCAGAGGCGCGGCTCGCGAATAGAGCGCGACCCGTCAACCTCGACCTTACCGCTGTCATCCAGCACGTCCAAGTCCCGCAAGTGATCCAGAGCCGGCCGGAAACCGGTACACCAGATCACCGCATCGACCTGGGTTTTCTCACCATTGGGCCAGACGACCCCGTCAGGCGTGAATGAGACAAAAGGCCTTACAGACCGTAGGGCTCCTCGCTCGCGGGCCCGGACCACCGGGGGCACCATGACTATATCGCCAAGCCCGCCGACCGGTACGTTGATAACACGGCCCTCCTGTTGAGCCTTGAGGCGCTCGGTAGCCCGCTCGAACAGCACCCGGCCATCGACATCATCAGGCAGAAACGCCGGCTCCTCCGTGGTTACCCACGTTGCGTCGGCGACCTCGGACAGCTCCGCATAGATTTGCGCCCCCGAGTTGCCACCACCAACGACCAGCACGCGCTTTCCTTGGAAAGCCTCTGGTGACTGATAATGGGCGGAGTGAATTTGCTGCCCCCCGTACAGCTCTATCCCCGGATAAACCGGAACATAGGGTTTGCTCCAAGTCCCCGTTGCGCTGATGACGGCACGGGCTTCCCAGTCGCGGTCCTTCGAGCGAACACGAAGGCCACGCCCGGTTCGCTCCACCGCCGTAACGCTGACGGGGCGAACGATAGGAAACCCGTAGCGCGCCTCGTACTGCTCCAGATAGCTGACCACGTGATCCCTATCGGGATTACCTTCGGTGACTAGCGGCATCGGCCAGCCCGCGATCGAGCTCCATGCTGAGGGTGAGAATAGCGTCAGCGAGTCCCAGCCATGGCGCCACGCCCCGCCCGCAGCCTCTTCGGCGTCGAGCAGCAGAAACGACAACTTGGCCCGCTTGAGAAAATAGGCCACCGTAAGCGCGGACTGCCCGCCGCCAATCACGATGACATCGAGTAGTTCGCCGTCGGTGGCCATGGTCTCTCCTGTCTGGCTGGAGCGCTCAGTCTTCGCCGAATTGGTTGATGTAGTTGATGTGCGCAGGCTTCTGAATCGCCCGTGGGCGAAGCTCCTGCACCCAAGCGATCGCCTCGCGACGCGGCATTCCGGATTCGATCAGCAGACGGGCAGCGAACAGCCCGGTGCGACCGGAGCCGCCCTTGCAGTGGATGGCCAGGGCCTTGTTGGAAGCGAGCAAATCGTCTAACTGGTGGCGAATCTCCCCCAACCGAGCCTCGAAGGTTTGATCAGGAGCCTGATCATCCTCGATCGGCAACTGGTACCACTCCAACCCATACTGCCTGGCCGCGACGCCAAGCTCACCAACGCCGTTTTCCTGAAGCTCTGTATCCGACATCAGGGTAACCAGCGCCACGGCGCCAGCCTGCTTCAGCGTCTTCAGGCTTTCAGCAAGATCGCTGGCCTGGGTGCCCGGGCAGGGTGTGAAAATTAGCGCTCCTGGGGCATGGGGCAGCGATTTCATCGAGTAGGGATGTGACATGCTCATGACCTCAAATGGACCGCAGATTGACTCGCTTGGACAGCTCTTCCGCC
This sequence comes from Pseudomonas sp. PARCl1, assembly GCF_947311875.1. Lineage (NCBI taxonomy): Bacteria > Pseudomonadati > Pseudomonadota > Gammaproteobacteria > Pseudomonadales > Pseudomonadaceae > Pseudomonas > Pseudomonas sp. PARCl1. The sequence goes on along the minus strand of NZ_CAMZMX010000013.1, from coordinate 94,366 downwards.
GACTCCTTGCGCTCGGAGTAGCGATCCACCAGGTAATCCTGGCGGTCGCGCAATAGCAGCGTGAACTTGGTCAGTTCTTCCATCACATCAACCAGCCGGTCATAGAAGGAAGAAGGTTTCATGCGCCCGGCATCATCGAACTCCAGGAAGGCTTTTGGAACCGACGACTGGTTAGGGATAGTGAACATGCGCATCCAACGGCCCAGCACGCGCAATTGGTTCACCACGTTGAACGACTGCGAGCCACCACAAACCTGCATCACCGCTAATGTCTTGCCCTGGGTCGGACGTACGGCGCCCATGGCCAAAGGTACCCAGTCGATCTGCGCCTTAAAGACTGCGCTCATAGAACCGTGACGCTCGGGCGAGCACCACACCTGGCCCTCGGACCATTGCATCAGCTCGCGGAGTTCCAGCACCTTCTCGTGGGAGTCCGGAGCGTCATCCGGGAGCGGCAGGCCGGAAGGGTCGAAGATACGGGTTTCGGCGCCGAACTCTTCCAGCAGGCGCGCAGCTTCCTGGACCATCAAGCGGCTGAATGAGCGTTCGCGGGTCGATCCGTACAGCAGCAGGATGCGTGGTTTATGCGTGGAGGGATCCTTCGGCTCCAGACGCTCCAGCGACGGCAGATCGATCAGTTCTGGCTGGATATTTGGCAGGTGGTCGTTCATTTCAGTCTCCATTGATCCAGGGCCTACAGCGCGCCGATGCGAGCAAGTTCGGCTTTCAGTTCGTCCTGGCTCAGTTGCGAGAAGGGCAGCGCAATGAAAGCGCGCACGCGCTCATCGATCTTCGCAAGTGTGGTCTGGAAGGCTTGTTCGATTTCCGCCTCACTGCCGGTAACCGCCGAAGGGTCGGCCAGGCCCCAGTGGGCTTTGAGCGATGGACCGAAGAAGATCGGGCAGGCTTCGCCGGCAGCTCGATCGCACACGGTGACGACTATGTCGGGAGGAGAGCTCTCGAAGACATCCGAGGCCTTGCTTGAAAGACCAGCGGTGGGGATACCGGCGGCTTCCAAGGTCTTCAGCGCCCGCTCATTGACCTTGCCGCTTGGGAAGCTACCCGAGCTCACAGCTTCCATACCCTCGGGGGCCAGATGATTGAACAGCGCCTCGGACAGGATGCTGCGGCAGCTGTTGTGGGTGCACATGAACAAGACTTTCATCAGATATCTCCGGTTCAAAAGCTCAGGCGTATGGCCAATGCGGCCAAGGTGGCAAGCAGGATCGGCAGCGTCAGGACGATACCGGTGCGGAAGTAGTAACCCCAGGTGATAACGATGTTTTTGCGGGCCAGCACGTGCAGCCACAGCAAGGTGGCCAGGCTGCCGATTGGGGTGATTTTCGGACCGAGGTCACAGCCGATGACGTTGGCGTAGATCATGGCCTCACGCACGATGCCAGTGGCCTCGGCGGAATGGATCGACAAAGCTCCTACCAGTACAGTGGGCATGTTGTTCATGACCGACGACAGGCCAGCGGCGAGCAGCCCCGTCCCGAGGGATGCGCCCCAGACCCCGTAGCCGGTGAAGACATTGAGGATCTGCGTCAGGTAGTCGGTGAGGCCGGCATTACGCAGGCCATAGACCACCAGGTACATGCCAAGCGAGAACACCACGACCTGCCAAGGCGCGTCCTTGAGCACCTTGCGGGTTGAGATCACGTGCCCATGCGCAGCGATCAGGTAGAGGATCAGCGCACAGGCAGCAGCGATGGCGCTGATCGGAACGCCCAGCGGCTCGATGGCGAAGAAGCCGACCAGCAACAGCGCAAGCACCCACCAGCCGGCAACGAACGTCGCCTTGTCGCGGATAGCGGCTTCGGGAGCCTTCAGTTGGTCGAGTTCATAGGTTCGCGGCAGGTCCTTGCGGAAGAACCACAGCAGCATTCCCAGCGTGGCGGCGATACTGACCAGGTTCACCGGCACCATGATCGAGGCGTACTCGCTGAAACCGATGCCAAAGTAGTCGGCGGAAACGATGTTCACCAGGTTGGACACCACCAGCGGCAGGCTCGCGGTATCGGCGATAAAACCTGCTGCCATGACAAATGCCAACGTCGCCGCCGGGGAAAAACGCAGGGCAAGCAGCATGGCGATAACGATCGGCGTCAGGATCAGCGCTGCGCCATCATTGGCGAATAACGCCGACACTGCTGCTCCCAGGAGAATGATGAAAGCGAACAGCTTGCGGGTACTGCCGTTGCCCCAGCGGGCCACATGCAACGCTGCCCATTCGAAGAAACCCGCCTCATCCAGCAAAAGGCTGATGATGATGACAGCGATAAACGTTGCGGTGGCGTTCCATACTATCTGCCACACCACTGGGATATCAGACAGATTCACTACGCCCGCCAGTAGCGCCACGACCGCCCCTAGACCAGCGCTCCAGCCCACCCCCAGACCCTTTGGCTGCCAGATCACCAGAACGATCGTTGCGAGAAAAATCAAAAATGCGATGAACATGGCTCAACTCAGTCAGCGAAGTGAAAATCAAGCACAAGCAGCAGGGCTTTGTGGACGCTCGCCCATTTCAGCAAGGCGCACAGCATCGGCGCTTAGCCACTGGGCGTTTGCATCGACAACACTCTTGAGCATCATCTGCACCCATTCTGGCAAGGACGGATTGAGGCGGTAATACACCCATTGTCCCTGCCGCCGGTCCATGAGGATTCCGGCTTCTCGCAATTGAGCAAGATGCCGAGAAATCTTCGGCTGGCTGAGGTCGAGTGCGCAGGTCAACTCACATACGCATAGCTCGCCTTCACTGGCGATCAGCAAGGTCATCCGGGCTCGTGTTTCGTCAGCGAGACATTTAAAAACGATGGGGGGGGTTAGGGTTTCCCGCATTTGACCTCCTGGGGAACGCAGCACGGGCGGCTCATATCTGGAGGCTCGAATATATGACCATTCAGATATACGGTAAAGCAGATATTAATTCACTGACCAGATGACCGAGTCACAGTAGGAGGCAAAATCCAGGGTTCGCGCCCTTATCCGGATATTGATTCCCTTCCCATCGAGTCCACGATGAACCACCCTGAGATGTCTCTCCGATTGCTTGGTGCCGATCAGATCCAGGGGTTGGATGAGTATCTTTCCGCAGCCGGCTTGCCTACCCCGGACCTTCTGCAGCACGACCGCATGTTCTATTCCTTTCACCGTGGAGAAACGGAACTGGGATATGGGGCATCGAAGGATGGCCAGGCTCGTCTAATTCGTTCGCTGGTTGTGGATCCTGGGAAAGAGGATCCGGGGTCGGTACCTTGCTGCTTAGAGCACTTGAACGCATAGCCGAAGCCGACGGGGCTTAAAGCCTCTGCGGACCACAATTGCGCCCGATTTATTCGAGGCTCGGGGATATGAGCGCAGAGAGCGATCCCTAGCCCCTAGGGTGATTTCCAACTCCGCAGAGTTTGAAAAGCTCTGTCCCGTGTCGGCTTTACCTTAGGCACCCGCAAACTGTCTATGAGGGAATAGCGCTGTCAACCCAGCACAGCCTTACAAAGATGTAATGCCTGGATCACATGGATGACAGCTACCGGGCCTTAGGCTGCAGTCATGTTTTCATGGAGTAATTGAAATGATCAAAGCCAAATGCATCGCCGGCCTACTTCTCTTAATCGCCTCCTCATCCGCTTTTTCCGAAGGAGGTTCTGATCGTTTGCACGGAAAAATGATTCAGGCGAATGAGCAGGCTATGCGTGCATACGCAGCGGCCAATGGAAAAAAGCCACCTGAGGTGATCCATTATCGCTATGGAATGAAGCTGGACGTGGCGAGAGTCATCAGCAGGACTTCGACCAACGGCAGCTGCGACGTGATGCCGGCACAGATGAATTACGAGGACTCAACAGGAGAGCTGAAAATCCTTGAATATCGCACTGCCGGAATTAACTGCAGGGGTCAAAACTGACCGAAGCACAGGTTAATTCTTGAAGTCAGCTGATCACCAGTAGCGCCAGCTGATCGGCCGCCAGGGGGCTTGTGATCGACCGACCGAGGTCTTCCCTAAGTACTTTGCAAAAGAACGACGGTCGGTCGAAATTAATTAGGCAGCCATTGCTTCGCAGGATTGTGCGCAGGCCAAACAGGCTTGTGCGCAATGCTGACAGTGGTCTGCCGTGTGCTTACTGCACTCCTCCCCGCAGGCGCGGCAAATCCTGGCGCACAACGCACAAAATTCCTTGGCGAGCATGCTTTCTCGTGCCATCAAGGTAGCCGCCAGCCTGCACATATCTGCGCAATCCCTGTCCAACTTGATGCAGTCAGCCATCATTTTTACGTCCTGCTCTTGCAGGCAGGCTGACGCGCAGCCTTCACAGGCCAGCGCACAGCGCAGGCATTCCGAGATGCATTCATCAAAGCTACTGTTCATGATCATATCTCCGGTATCGGGTCGATGTGATGCCAGTGCACCGTCTCATGACGGTATGTAGCGTTCGACCTGAGGGGTTCCTGAAGATTGATTACATTTCTGTAAGCTTGTCCGAATCATCTCAGTATGAAGGCGTGCCCGATCATTCAAGGCTTTTCAATCACTGCTTCTGGATGCTCACGATTTTCGCGGAGCTTCCCTCCATGCGGAACCCAAATTTCACCTTGTCGCCTACGTTCAAGCCCTTCAGCTGTGCAGGCTCAGATTGGAAGCCCATGGTCATCGCCGGCCATTTGAGCTCTGCTACCGGGCCGTGCGCTAAGGTGATTTTCCCGCTTTGAAGATCCAGCGCCTTTATTGTCCCCTCAGCATGCGCAGTGGGAGCCGCCTGGCTCCCTTGGCCCCCCTCGGCGGAGGCTGGCATTTTCTTCATGTCCATACCATCCATGTCCTGGGCATGCACACTGGTGGCAAAAGCGGTGACCAGGCCTGCGATGACAATTAGCTTTTTCATTGGATTTCTCCTGAGAGGTTGGGGGTAGTTACAGCAAGTTCGCGGCGACGGATCAGCCAGTACGCCGCAGGGATTACAAAAAGGGAAAGCAAGGGGGCGGTGAGCATGCCGCCCACCATGGGAACCGCGATGCGGCTCATGACCTCGCTGCCGGTACCGCTGCTCCAGAGGATGGGCAGCAAGCCTGCAACGATGACCGCCACAGTCATTGCCTTGGGCCTGATGCGTTGCACCGCGCCCTCACGGATCGCGTCGAGCAGCGCTGTTCGTGTGGTTTCGCCTTTGGCTTGACGCTCAGCCCAAGCGTTATTCAGGTAGATGAGCATGATCACTCCGAACTCCGCCGCTACGCCGGCCAGGGCAATGAAACCAACGCCTGTGGCCACCGACAGGTTGTAGCCCAGCAGGTACAGCAGCCAAACGCCTCCGGTCAGCGCGAACGGTAGTGTGCCCATGATGAGCAACGCCTCACCGAGGCGCCCAAAGGTCAGGTAGAGCAGCACGAAGATGATGGCCAGCGTCGCCGGCACCACCCAGGCCAGACGGGCATTCGCCCGCTCCAGGTATTCGAACTGGCCGGAGTAGCTCAAGCTCATGCCTGGATCGAGCTTCACCTCGCTGTTGATCGCCTGACGAAGGTCTGCCACAACAGACGATAGATCCCGGCCGCGCACATCGATGTACACCCAACCCGAGGGGCGAGCATTCTCGCTCTTAAGCATGGGCGGGCCATCAGCGATACGTATGCGGGCCACGCTGCCGAGCGTCAGCTGACCGCCCTGCGAGGTGTAGATCGGCAGCTGACGCAACGCCTCCACGGAATCACGCCATTCGCGTGGATAGCGCACGCTGATGGGATAGCGGGCCAAGCCTTCAACCGTTTCTCCAATGGTTTCGCCACCAATGGCGCCAGCCACGAGGGCCTGTACGTCGGTGATGTTCAGACCGTAACGGGCAGCGGCATGGCGATCGATATCCAGATCAATGTAGCGGCCACCAGTCAAACGCTCCGCCAGCGCCGAAGTCACTCCAGGAACCTTTTTCGCTGCCCGCTCCACAGCGAGGGTAGCCCGGTCTATCTGGTCTAGGTCGCTGCCGGCCACCTTGACGCCTATTGGGCTCTTGATACCGGTGGCCAGCATATCGATGCGGTTGCGGATGGGCGGGATCCAGATGTTGGTCAGCCCAGGCACACGCACAGTGCGATCAAGCTCCTCGATGAGCTTCTCCGTGGTCATTCCTGGACGCCACTCACTCTTGGGCTTGAGCCGAACGATGGTCTCGAACATCTCCAGCGGTGCCGGGTCGGTAGCGGACTCGGCGCGGCCGGCTTTACCAAAGACACTGGCCACCTCGGGAACAGTTCGAATCAGACGATCCGTTCGCTGCAACAGCTCTGAAGCTTTCTGCGCCGAGAGTCCAGGCAAGGCTGAAGGCATGTAAAGCAGATCACCTTCATCGAGCGGAGGAAGGAACTCGCCCCCAAGATGATTCAAGGGCCACAGACTGCTGAGCAGGATGAGCAATGCTCCAGCGAGGGTAACCAGAGGCCGGCGCAGGACGACCTCTAATGCCGGACGGTACAGCCGGATGAGGCCCCGGTTGAGCGGGTTGCGCTGTTCCGCAGGCAGTGGCCCTCTGATCCAGTACCCCATCAGCACCGGAATCAGGGTCACCGATAGCGCAGCCGCCGCTGCCATTGCGTAGGTCTTGGTAAAGGCCAGGGGTGCGAAGAGACGCCCTTCCTGGGCTTGCAGCGTGAACACCGGGATGAACGATAGCGTGATGATCATCAGGCTGAAGAATAGTGCCGGTCCTACCTCGACGGCCGCCTCTGTCATTACCCTCCAATGCGCTTCGCCTCGCAAGGGTTGACCAGGATGCCGGGCATGCCAAGCCTCAACACGTTTGTGGGCGTTCTCGATCATGACCACGGCAGCGTCCACCATTGCACCGATGGCAATAGCGATTCCGCCAAGGGACATGATGTTGGCATTGATACCCTGATGACGCATGACAATCAGCGCAATCAAGATTCCCACGGGAAGCGACACGATAGCCACCAACGACGAGCGCAGGTGCCAGAGAAACGCTGCGCATACCAACGCCACTACTACGAATTCCTCGATCAGCTTGTGACTGAGGTTCTCCACGGCACGGTCGATCAACTGGCTGCGGTCGTAGACGGTGACAAGCTCCACCCCGGCTGGCAGGCCTTTCTTCAGGGTTTCTAGCTTGGCCTTGACGTGCCCGATGGCCTCACGAGCATTCTTCCCGCTGCGCAGGATCACCACCCCTCCTACGGCTTCGCCGAGGCCGTCCAGTTCGCCTATGCCTCTGCGGGCTTCCGGACCTATCTGCACCGTAGCGACGTCGCCTAATGTCACCGGCACGCCCTTGGTAGCCAGTCGCAGCGGTATCGCTCTGAAATCATCCAGCGATCGCAGGTAGCCGGCCGCACGTACCATGAACTCCGCTTCGCCCTGCTCCAGTACACCGCCACCGGTCTCCTGGTTGGCCTTGCCTATAGCCTCAACCACCTCAGCCTGGGTGATACCGAGGCTGGCCATGCGCAGCGGATCGAGGACGACTTGGTACTGCTTGACCATACCGCCGATGGTGGCTACCTCAGCGACATCCGGCAGGGTCTTGAGCTCATAGCGCAGGAACCAGTCCTGCAGGCTGCGCAGTTGCGACAGGTCATGGCCGCCGTTGCGATCGACCAACGCATACTGATAAATCCAGCCCACTCCGGTGGCATCCGGGCCCAGTACCGGCTTGGCTGCCTCAGGTAATCGCGATTGCGCCTGGCTCAGGTACTCAAGCACCCGTGAGCGCGCCCAATACAGATCGGTGCCGTCCTCGAACAGCACGTAGACGAAGCTGTCACCGAAGGCGGAGAAACCGCGTACCGTTTTGGCCCCCGGAACCGAGAGCATGGTTGTGGTCAGCGGATAGGTCACCTGATTCTCAACGATTTGGGGAGCCTGGCCTGGGTAGGACGTGCGGATGATCACCTGCACGTCCGACAGGTCGGGCAAGGCGTCGATTGGCAGGCTACGCACCGAGACGAAGCCCCATGCCACCAGAAACAGCGTGGCGAGGAGCACCAGCACACGGTTGCCTACCGACCAGCGGATCAGTTTGGCAATCATGGTTGGCCCTCCACCACGTTGATCTGCTCAACTACCATGCCCTCGTCGCGTTCGCGTATGCCAAAGCGAATCTGCGCACCGACCTTGAGGCCATCAAGGAGAGACTGATCAACCACAGGAAAGGTCATGGTCATCCCTGGCATGCCCAGGGTGATGAAAGGACCGTGGGCAACGGTGAGCTGGGTGCCGTCTATCTGCACGACACGGCCATCCGCTTCATGCAGGGCTGGCCCCGCATTAGGCTGACTATCCTGCGCCGTCGCCGCCTCGATGCCTTTCAAATTAGCGTCGGAGTCCAACAGGAATTGCCCGGACGCGACGATGCGCTGTCCTGGCTGAAGGCCCTGCAACACCGCAACTTTCCCTCTGCTCTCCTGGCCCAACACGACTTCCACCGGCCGGAAGCGACCACCGTCTTCAGCCAGCATCAACAGGTCTCGCTTGCCGGTGCGGATGACCGCCTCGGCAGGCACCAAGAGGCTTTGCTCGGAAGACTCGCCGGGATGGAGAGCCACTTGAGCGGTCATCCCAGGACGAAGCCGTCCATCCGGGTTGGGCAACTCGATACGCAGGCGCAACGTGCGGCTCTGCAAATCGGCATCGGCGAGCAACGCGGTCAACTTGCCCGGTATGGGATCGCCTGGGAACGCTGGCAATTGCGCCCGCACAGGCTGGCCTTCGCGAAGACCTTGAGCCTGGGCTTCCGGCACAGCCGCTTCCAGCCAGACGTTGGCCACTCCATTGATCTTCGCCAAGGTAGCCCCCGGCGTCAACGTCATTCCGGGTCGCAAATCGAGAACCTGGATGACTCCGGCCGTGGGTGCGGAGAGTGTGACCGAGAGCTGCACCTTCCCAGTGCTCGCGACCCGGTTGATCAGGTCGGCCGGCATGCCGGCGAGCACAAGCCGCTGTCGTGCCGCCGCCGTCAGCTGCGTGTCGCCGGAATGCCGCAGCGCCAGGTATTCCTCCTGCAAACCAGCCCACTCCGGGGTTAGCACATCGGCTAGAGGAGCCCCTTTGGCAACGATGTCGCCCGTCGCTCGACCATAGACGCGCTCGACGTAGCCGCCAGTCCGGGCCTGCAATACGCTGAAGTCGCGTTCGTCGAACGTTAGAACGCCGCTCACACTCAGGGTCCGTTCTAGCCGGCCAGCCGTCACCGTCGCCAATCGAATCCCAAGGTTTTGCTGGAGCCCAGCCGAGACCTGAACCGCAGGCTGCTCCTCGCCAGCCGTGTCATCCGAATACTTGGGCACGAGCGGCATGTCCATGAACGGCGATTTTCCGGGCGCCGGGAAGTGCTGCTGGGGATACATCGGGTCATACCAGTACAGCGCTTTTTTTTCCTCACCTACTGGCTGGGATGAGGAATACGCACCTCTTCCACCTAGCCAGAAGCCCGCGCCTATCCCAATAGCAAGGGCAGCAGCCACGAGCAAACCAATCGACCTATTCCTCATGCCCGCACCTCTCCATAAACGAAATGCAGACGCGCTGCTGTTGCCGCCAACTGTCCTTGCAGGTCCACATCCTGTAGCAGCGCTTCCACACGCTGCCGGCGTGCCGACAGCACTTCACTCAACGGCGAATTACCGGCGCGGTAGTCCGCCAGAGCGAGGCGTACCCGGTCCTCGGCCAGGGACAAAAGTGTTTCGCGACTGCGCCGTACAGCCCGTTGCAAGCGTTGGTACTCGGCAAGGTCTGTTTCAAGCTGAGCTTGATGCTCGCGCAGGGCAGCGTCCTGCTCATTTTCCAATTGGCGAACTTGTGCGCGTCGTGCCGCAATCATTGGGTCTTGCCGGGAGCTGGTGAACAACGGCAACTGGAAGCTGACTTGCAGGCTGACCATGTTGCTGAAGTCCGGACCACGGCGCTGATAATCCACCCCCCAGGACCAATCCGATTTCTTTTCCGCCTGAGCCTGGTGTACCTGGGCTTGAGCCTCGCGTGTCATGGCGTTGTAGGTATTGAGCTCCGGATGGGCATGGACGGAGTGCAAGTATTCAGCTGCATCTACAGGCCAGACAGGGAACGTCGGCGCGCCAACTTCGGCGTCCTGCCCAATCCAGCGCTTCAGCGCGGCTCGCGCCTGAGCTGACTGACTCAACAGAACGTCTTTCTGCTCGTCCAACTGTGCCAATTCCTGTTTGGGAGCCAACGTATCGGCCGTTGAGCCTGCGCCTCCGGCCAGGCTGGCCCGCACCGTGGAAGCCAGCAGCTGGTTTTCTTTGTAGAAGGCGTCGAACTGTTCAAGCTTTCGCTGCACGGTGTATGCAGCCACCCAAGCCTGTGCGGTTGCCGCCCGAACTTTCAGCCGTTCGAACAGCGCCTCGGCATCGGCTCGCTCGACCGTGGCCTGCGCTGTCTCTATGCGAGCTTTGCGTTTGTCCCGGTTCGGTACTTCTTGGGACAGGCCAACCACCTGCATGGTCATGAAGTCTCTGTTCATGCTCCAGCGGTCGGTGCCTTCAATCGGCAGGTTCTGTACCCCGAGATTCAGGCGCGGATCGGGTAGTTCGCCCGCTGGAATGACTGCGCTGCGCGCAGCTGATGCCTGCTCCTGGCGGGCCTGTAGAGAGGGAGCGTTGCGTTCAGCCAGTTGCAGCGCCTCATCCAGCGACAGCGTTGCAGCCTGTGCCGAGACAGCCGGCAGCAGTATGAACAGGACGGCCGTGGTTATCCGTCCCTGAAAACGTTGGGGAGTCATGAAAATGATTCCTCGAAAGATCAGCGCCCAGGCGCGTGCCATCGCCCCGCTGCTAGGCGGAACGACGGTGTGAAATTAAGAGGGAATCAGACGCGGGGAGGCCGCCATGGATCGGGGGGAGAGCCTGTCGCTATGCCTACCGCGTAGGTATCGGCAGGTCGTGGCTTGGCAAAGGTCAGCCCAGGCGTCAGGAAGCTGAGCTGCACTGTGCTAGCAGTCCTGCACTCCTGGCCGACCTTGCAGGATTTGGCGTGATCGCCGGCCTTGCCCAGGTCTTGGTCCTGGCAGCAGTCATGATCCATACCCGCCATCATTTCCATGCCCATGGTCTGCATTGGGCAAGGTTCAGTCGCCGAATCGATGCCCGCCATCCCGTTAAGCGGAAGCGCCACGATAAGCATCAGGATGGTGAGCAGTCGAATGAACCGATTCATGATGGGCGAGTATAGATTACCGGGATGAGTTCAGCATTAAGGGGTTGGGGCTGCACTAACCCACCGCTTAGAGGCTGGGAGACTGATGAAGAAGGTTGTGACACCCTCCGCTGAAGTACACCAGATTCGTCCGCTATGAGCCTCGATGATAGAGCGGGTTATCGACAGACCCAGGCCTGCATTGCTTGGGCCGCCTTCGCGCCTGGCTGGATCGGCTCGATAGAATCGGTCGAAGATCTTGCCAATGTGCTGGGAATCGATGATTACCCCGCTGTTACGCACGGAAAGCGTCACGCTTTCAGGCGTCTGCTCGATTCGCACTGATATCTCGTTACCTTCCGGGGTGTAGCGCAACGCGTTGGATAGAAGGTTGGAAAGCGCTCGGTCAATCATCAGGCGATCGCCACGAACCTTACCCTGCCCGTGTAGGGTCAGCTGGATGCCTTGATCCTCAGCCAGGAACTGGTAGTACTCGAACAGCTTGGAAACGAGGTCGGAGAGCTCCACATCAATCTGCTCAGGGACGATCAGACCGTTATCCGCCTTGGCGAGGAACAGCATGTCGTCGATCATGCGCGACATACGCTTGAGGTCTTCCAGGTTCGAATAGAGGTTCTCCTCATAGGCATCCAGGTCACGCTTCTTGGTGAGCACCACTTCAGTATGGGTCAGAAGGTTGCTGACTGGCGTTCTCAACTCGTGAGCGATATCGGCAGAGAAGTTGGACAACCGAACGAATGCATCCTCCAACCGTCCCAGCATCCCGTTGAAAGACAGGATGAGCTCCTGAAGCTCTAGCGGCACGGGCTCCAGGGGAATGCGCTCGCGGAGCGATCTTGCCGACATCCCGGTGGCCACTTTGGTGATTTGCCCAACAGGCCGAAGCCCACTCTTGGCCACGACCCAACCCAAGCCTGCGCTTACAATCGCGCTGATCACCAGGCCAATTCCGAACCACCATTGCAGGGTGACAAAGAAATGGGCGTGAGTGGTGACATCGAGCATCAGCACGGCCGTCACCGGTTCCGGCTCGCCTGCAATGGTCAGCTGGGCGGTAATGCCGCGAAAGTTCTGCGATTCATCCTGCCATTCCCAGACCGCACCCCGGTGCGCCTGCTCGAACCGCTGGGGAATTTGGGAGGCTTTGGGGTCTGAAAACAGGACCGTACCGTCAGCCTTGGTGATTTTCGCCGACAAATCCTGATGTGCGCCGAGCAATGCCCGCAGCTGCTGCTCCTGATCGTGGAGCCCGCCTCGCGCTGCTGAGATGGACAGGATATGACGCGTTGACTCCAGCTTTTCGGAAAGCGCCTGCTCATCCAGCATCCGGAAATGGTGCTGGCTGAGCCCGTAGAAAGCCACCCCGGCAACCACCAGGACAGCAGTCACTGCGAACATGAACATCAGGGTCAGTCGCTTGACGAGCGATGATTGCGGGCGCATCACTCGGGCACATCCATCATGTAGCCCATGCCTCGGGCGGTATGGATGAGCTTTGGCGCGAAGTCGTCATCTATTTTGGCCCGCAGTCGGCGAATCGCTACCTCAATCACGTTGGTGTCACTGTCGAAGTTCATGTCCCAGACCTGAGAAGCGATCAGCGACTTGGGGAGCACCTCGCCGCGTCGGCGCATGAGCAGCTCCAGCAGGGAAAACTCCTTTGCGGTAAGGTCGATCCGCTTGCCGTTTCGCGTAGCTCGACGCTTGAGCAGGTCTACCTCAAGGTCTGCCATCTTCATGGTGGTTTGAGCAGCACCACCGTTGCCTCTGCGCAACAACGTGCGAACCCGAGCCAGCAGCTCCGAGAACGCAAAGGGCTTCACCAGGTAGTCATCAGCGCCCAGTTCCAAACCTTTCACGCGGTCGTCTACGCCGTCTCGGGCCGTCAAGAAAAGAACCGGCACATCCTGACCCGCCGCACGGATCTTGCGCAGGACATCCCAGCCATCGAGCCCCGGCATCATCACGTCGAGTATCAGCAAGTCATACGCTTCGCTCTGTGCCTGTTGCAGGGCGTCAGTGCCTGTCATCACCCGGTCAACGGTGAAGCCAGCTTCTGTCAGACCTTGCTGGAGGTAGACACCGGTTTTTGGCTCATCTTCGGCTACGAGTAATTTCATCTGCTCTCATCCACGCGGGGTGCATCTCCAGTTTGCAGGAAAAAAGACGCCCAACCAGAAGCTGACGGAAAAGTAATGTCGAGATCAGTTTTCTGACAGCACCGCGAAGCTAACTTGACCCTGTACCTGACGCCATGAGGCGCAGAACCCACTGAGGATCTCCAGATGAACATGGTCAAAGCAATTGTGATGGTCGTTACCTTCGGCATGGCAGGCATCGCCCTGGCAGAGGGCGGCGCGGACCGGACCTTTGCGCGGATGGAAGCGGCTCGCCAAAGCTCCATGCAGGCATTCCAAGTTGCGCAGGAGAAGAAAGAGCAGGCGCCAGTTGCCGCCCAGTCCAGCAAGCATGCCGGCCACGAAAGCTGCTGATCCCAGCTTACAGAAATGTAATCACCCCGGAATCTGAACTATGGCAGTTTCAGACTACGGCCTCTCATCAGCCTCGCGCAGTGACGAAAGTCTACGAGACTGGTGAGAGCTCCAATGAACCCAAGGGCTGCCCCATCGAGCAGCCTGGATATCAGCGATCTACCTGACTGGACGCAACGGCATGCAAAGCAAAACCACGAGACGATCTTTCGTCAAAGGCCTGGCCGCTACCGGACTTCTGGGTGGGCTCGGCATGTGGCGCGCGCCGGTCTGGGCCGTGACCAGCCCTGGCCAACCGAACGTGCTGAGCGGCACGGACTTCGATCTGTATATCGGCGAACTCCCCGTCAATATCACGGGTGCAGCTCGCACGGCCATGGCCATCAACGGTTCGGTGCCAGGGCCGATCCTGCGATGGCGCGAAGGCGACACCGTGACACTGCGCGTACGCAACCGGCTGAAACAAGACACCTCCATTCACTGGCACGGCATCATCCTGCCCGCCAACATGGACGGTGTGCCGGGCTTGAGCTTCCACGGCATCGCTCCCGATGGCATGTACGAATACAAGTTCAAGGTCCACCAGAACGGCACCTACTGGTATCACAGCCACTCAGGCTTCCAGGAACAGTCCGGGGTCTATGGGGCGTTGGTGATCGATGCCAAGGATCCGGAGCCGTTTGTGTACGACCGTGATTACGTCGTCATGCTCAGCGATTGGACGGATGAAGACCCGGCGCGGGTGCTCTCCAAACTCAAGAAGCAATCTGACTACTACAACTTCCACAAGCGCACTGTTAGCGACTTCGTTGACGATGTGAGCGAGAAAGGCTGGTCGGCCGCTGTAGCGGATCGGAAGATGTGGGCTGAAATGAAGATGAGCCCCACCGACCTCGCTGACGTGAGCGGGTATACCTACACCTACCTCATGAACGGCCAGGCTCCGAACGGCAACTGGACGGGTATCTTCAAGCCCGGCGAGAAGATCCGCCTGCGCTTTATCAACGGCTCGGCCATGACCTATTTCGATGTCCGGATTCCTGGGCTCAAGATGACGGTTGTGGCTGCCGACGGCCAGTACGTCAAACCCGTATCGGTCGATGAGTTCCGGATCGCCGTTGCCGAAACCTACGATGTCATCGTCGAACCTGAAAACGAGCAGGCCTATACAATCTTCGCGCAATCCATGGACCGTACCGGGTACTCCCGAGGCACCCTGGCAGTTCGTGAAGGCTTGCAAGCGCCCGTGCCGGAGGTAGATCCACGCCCGATCATCGCCATGAGCGATATGGGCATGGACCACGGCAGCATGGGCGGAATGGATCACGGCGGCATGGCTGGCATGGACCAGGGGAACATGGCCGGGATGGATCACAGCAAGATGGCTGGGATGGACCATGGCAGCATGGCCGGCATGGACCACAGCAAGATGGCTGGAATGGACCATAGCAGCATGGCCGGCATGGACCACAGCAAGATGGCTGGAATGGACCATAGCAACATGGCCGGCATGGATCACAGCACGATGGCTGGGATGAGTCATGAGGGCATGGCCGGCATGAGCGGTGCAATGCAGAGCCATCCGGCTTCCGAGACAAACAACCCGTTGGTCGATATGCAGACCATGTCGCCGACCCCGAAGCTGAACGATCCGGGAATTGGCCTGCGCAACAACGGGCGCCGAGTGCTGACCTACGCCGATTTGCGGAGCACCTTCATCGATCCCGATGGTCGAGAGCCTGGACGCACAATCGAACTGCACCTTACCGGCCACATGGAGAAGTTCGCGTGGTCGTTCGACGGTATCAAATTCTCTGATGCTGAACCGCTGCGGTTGAAATATGGCGAGCGTCTTCGCATCACCTTGGTCAACGACACCATGATGACTCACCCCATCCATCTCCACGGTATGTGGAGTGATCTGGAGGACGAGAACGGCAACTTCATGGTTCGCAAGCACACCATCGACATGCCACCTGGCTCAAAACGAAGCTATCGCGTCACCGCAGATGCCTTGGGACGTTGGGCCTATCACTGTCACCTACTGTTCCACATGGAAATGGGCATGTTCCGAGAAGTCCGTGTGGACGAATGAGCTGGAGATTTGAGATGAGCAAACCAATGAAACGAAGCGCCTTTTTCCTCTCTGCTGCGATGGTCGGCATGTTGGCTGTTTATGCCCCGTCGTCGTGGTCCAGCGACAACCATGATCAGCATTCCCAGAAATCTACCGAGGCCGGTAAAGCCAAAGGTTCGCAGGACAAGCAGGGTCAGGGGATGAACCATGAAGGCATGGACCATGGGTCCATGGAAAGTATGGACCACGGCTCGATGAAGGGGATGGACCATGGCTCGATGGAAGGCATGGACCACGACAAAATGATGGAATCGCATGGCAGCGACAAAGCTAAGGCAGGGAAAGATGGTCAATAGCCTTGGGCGGCCTTCGCTGCTGGCCCTGACTGTTTCAATCGGCATGCTGGGCGTAACGCCCAGCTTCGCCGCTGAAGAAATGGATCACTCGGGCATGGATCATTCGAAAATGGGGCACGGTTCCATGCAAATGGATGCTGTTCCGTCCGAATCGATGCCGGCGATGGATCACAGCAAGATGGGGGTGAGCAAACAGCAGAAACAGCCTGCCCCTGTTGATCACAGCCAGATGGAGCATGCTCAAAGCCAGAGCAAATCCAGCCCGGTGGACCATAGCAAGATGGACCACAGCAAAATGGGCCATGGAAACATGAAGGGCATGGATCACGGTTCGATGAAGGGCATGGACCATTCCCAGATGAATCATGGTTCAGCGATTTCTCCGACCACAACGAGTCGCACGCCGATTCCAGTGCTCACTGATGCCGACCGCGAGGCAGCCTTTCCGCCTTTGGGTGGCCACCAGGTGCACGACAGCGGAATCAACAGCTTCTTCCTGTTGGACCAGCTCGAATACCAAGACGCCGATGAGGGCAGCACCCTGGCCTGGGACGCATCAGGCTGGGTAGGCGGCGACATCAATCGACTCTGGGTTCGCTCGGAAGGCGAGCGCACCAATGGGGTAACCGAAGACGCTGAGCTGCAACTGCTATACGGGCGCTCGGTCAGTCCTTGGTGGGACGTGGTCGCCGGAGTCCGTCAGGATTTCAAACCGGAATCACCGCAGACCTGGGCAGCCTTTGGTATTCAGGGCATGGCCTTGTATGACTTCGAGGCCGAAGCTACGGCGTTCATCGGCGAGAACGGCCAGACTGCTGCGCGTCTTGAAGGCGAATACGACATCCTGCTGACCAATCGCTTGATTTTGCAGCCCACGGCCGAGGCGAACTTCTATGGCAAGAACGATCCTGAGCGCGGTGTTGGATCGGGTCTGGCCAATACCGAAGTCGGGCTGCGTCTACGGTATGAAATCGTCCGCCAGTTTGCCCCGTACATAGGCGTTACCTGGAGCCGCTCCTACGGCAACACCGCTGACTTCATCCGAGACGAGGGTGGAGATGTTGATGAGGCACGCTTCGTTGCCGGTATCAGGATGTGGTTCTGAGAATTCCAACATGAAAAGAACAATTACAACGCTGCTTGTGGCCGGTGCTGTCGGAAGTGCTGCGGTATTGGGCACCGCGTATTTCGGCTTGGTGAATGTCGGCGCCGATGATCCTCACTTCCCGGCTGTCCATTCGTTTCTCGCCATGGCTCGCGACCGGTCGATTGAGGTTCGAGCGCGAGACATTGAAGTGCCTGACCTGAAGAACGCTGCGTTGATCAAGGCAGGCGCAGGCAACTACAACGCCATGTGCATTGGGTGCCACCTCGCCCCTGGCGTTGGAAAGACAGAACTTAGCCAAGCGCTATACCCGTCGCCACCTGACCTCACCAAGGTGGGTGTCGGAGGCGAACCGGCTGCCGCATTCTGGACGATCAAGCACGGCATCAAAGCCACCGGCATGCCCGCTTGGGGCAAGAGCATGGGTGATGAGTACATCTGGGGAATAGTCGCGTTCCTGGATCAACTTCCCGAAATGAATCCCGAGCAGTACAAGGCTTTGGTGGCCACGAGCGGTGGCCATCAGCACGGCGGCGGCGAAAGCGATATGCATAACCATGAGGGCCAGCACGGCGGGAGCGGGCATGCCGAGCATGGCGATCACGACGAAGCGGCAGACAACGATCATGCCCAGGCAGCTCACGACCATGGAGCTCCACCCGCAGGCGCCACCCAAGCGGCAGATCATCACGGTGACCACAATGCGGCCGAAGCCCATTCGGACGCCCACCCGAAATCGTCGACAAAGACGCATGTTCACAAAGACGGTAAGGAGCACACTCATGCCAACTAACCGGATACTCGTTCGTCTAGCCGCTATCGCTGGGCTGCTGGTGACCTCAGCGGCCTACGCTGCCGAGCCTTTGTCCATCGACGTTCACCGAGACGCGAACTGCGGTTGCTGCAAGAAATGGATCGCGCACTTGGAAGCCAATAGTTTCAAAGTGACCGACCATATTGAGACGGACATGAGCGCAGTGAAACAGAAGCTGGGCGTAGCGCCACGGTTAGCGTCCTGCCACACAGCCGTGATTGATGGAAAGTTTGTTGAAGGTCACGTGCCAGCTGAGCAGATTCGAGAACTCAAGGAGCGGAACGATCTGGTCGGGATCGCCGTGCCAGGAATGCCAGCTGGATCCCCAGGCATGGAGGTTGATGGCGTAAGCCATGCCTACCAAGTCATTGGGTTAACCAAAAGCGGCGCGGACCTAGTAGTCGCCAACTATCCAGCCAAATAACGCACCGACCAGAAGGACGGCAGTAGGCTGACTGCCGTCCCATGTATCCCCGCTAGAAAGCTTCATCAGCTCAACACGACGACACAGAGGGCCTGCAACGCGTAGCTAATCAGATTCGCGGCGCTCGCGGACTGGCTTGAGTACGATATCGCCGTTGATGAGCTCTATGGAGAGTCTGTCGCCCGTCGTGACCCCGAGCTCGCGCAGAATGTCGTCAGGTAATTCCACAATCACATCGCCGGAGCCGTCGCCGGGATCCAGGCACTTTACCGTGGTGCGCGCTGATTCAGTCATTGGGCTCTCCTGCCAGAGCTACCAGTCCCCATCATACTCCAGCAGCCATGCAAGCGGTGATTTGCTCAAGCAGCTTTGCAAATGCCATTTTGTTGGAGTGTTCAGTACGCCGGAAGCCCCTTGCGACTGAGCTAGATCCCATCGACGAACATCGAAAGGGGCCGCAACCCCAAACGGTGCGTAGCTCGTCCGCTTCAATCGGACGGCAAGTTCGTGCCGAAGCTGCGTTCAATCTTTCTGCGGTGCAGCCCGGTTAGGCAATCCCTAGCAGCAGCTATGCCTGAATTGCTCGCTCTTGGTGATGACGCTCAGTGGCAGCCGCACATGGATGAGGTTTGTCGGGACAGGGCGATATCATATGGCCAGTTTACGCTCTGGTCGCTACAGTATCAGCAGTACAATAAGGACGTGCCTGTATGAGAAGGAAAGCTCGCATACTAATCCTATGCAAAACATACCCGTCACCCAGCGCTGCCTATACAGAGACTTCGTGCGTTGCGGGGATGGACGAGGCAGGCAATCTGATCCGTCTTTACCCTGTACCGTTCCGCCTGGTCACTGATGATCAACGATTTTCAAAGTGGCAGTGGATCGAAGCCTCCATCGAAAAAAGCTCCAACGATCACCGACCTGAAAGCCATAAGATTGGCGTGGATACGATTCAGCCCCAAGACATTATTCCAACCTCGAAAGCGTGGATTCGAAGGAGGGAAATGCTTAGCAAGCTGCCCATCTACGACAGTTTTGAGGCTCTGGAGCAGGCTCGACAGAATTCCAATGTCACGCTCGGCTTGATCAAGCCTGAGCGAATTATTGGATTAGAGATCCGTAAAGCCGCGTCAGAAAGCTGGACTGATGAGGAGCTTGAAAAACTGGAGAGACTGCAGCGCCAGCCCGGTTTATTCGATCAGGACGATGTCAAAGCCAGCATCAAGCGCCTAGAGAAGGTGCCCTTCGATTTCTACTACAGCTATGAGTCAGTACTTGATGGTGAGGTAAAGATTTATAAGCACAAGATCGTAGACTGGGAGGCAAGCCAGCTGTACAGAAACATGCGCCGAGCTCATGGGCCTAACGGCTGGGAAGCGCCGTTTCGACAGAAGCTGGAGGTCGAGTTACCAGGAAAAGATCTTATGCTTCTAATGGGAACGATTCATCGATTTCCGCAACAGTGGCTTATCATCAGTCTCATCTATCCACCTAAGCAACCGCCCGAAGCAAATCAGCAAATTTCTCTATTTTGAGAGGCAGATGCCGCGTATCCAGGGATGAATCCAATTCACTCGCAGCCTCGGCGATAAGGCTGCGGTGACAAAAATTCGCGTCAGCTTCGTAGCAAACCATACAAATGCGCTGGCTTGAGGCATCAGCTGTCAGGTTCTCCAGAAGGTCCATCCGGGTACGGATGTAAGCCCTGAAGTCGCGCGCATAGACCCCCCAATCGCCATCGACCTTATAGCGGTTTCGAATCGGTTTTGGGCAACCCAAGGGAGGGGAATGCTCGTAGGCAATTCCTGCATCCGCCAAGCACTGGGCGAAAGCCTTCTTGGAGAAACCAGGCTTTCTGGACAGAGGGTACTCGCGAACGTCCAGAACCTTGTCGATCTGAGCTTGCTTAAGACGAGCGATGAAGGAGTCGATAGACAACCCTTCATAGCCTGCGGTGTAGATCGCCATGTGAAATCTCCCAGCGGCTTCCTGCGGCTGTTCTGCAAATAAATGAGAGACTATACCATTCTAGCCATGCTGTACCCCATGGGCATTGGATGGATGGCCATCTCCAAGAGGTAGCGACGAGCGGATGGTAGGGGCCAGAAATCATCTCGGTCCGCGTTAGGTGGAAGCGCCTTCGCCGAGAGGCTATTGAGGTTTAGGACTTCGAATAGAGCATCGCAGCAGCCAAACCAGTGCATTCCTCAAGAAGCGCCGCTATCACGGATCGGAGCTTACTCGCGTCATACACACCTGATTCAACATCCTCCTGAGTGGTTTCATAAAACGCCTTTGCGTAGCTATCTTTGAAATCGAGGGCGCCCTGATAAATACCTAACGACTCCTTGTAATTCGTCCAGGTCACCTGCGCTGGGGGTCGCCCCTTAAGATTGAGATCGAGATAGCACTCGATAGCGGCCGCGCAGCCGTTGATGTCAGCGTTGGCAACACCACACGGGCCTTTCGCCGGAAACTCGCGCAGCTCGTCCAAGTCAGGAAGAACCATAGCTTTCATGTTCACTGGGAATTGAAAGCGTTTGAGTAGATTTTTATAGGTATCCACTCCTTCGGCGTCGTTATCGAACAGGAAGACCACGCGATTGTGAACATCAATTTTGACCAGTCCCTCGGCGAACTTGGACAGATTACCTGTACCGGAAAATGGGTGACGCTCCTCGATGTCAATGAATCGAAAAAAATCCTCGATGTCCGGGCGGAGCAGCGCCAGACCCCGCTTCAGAATGTGGGTATCAGAAGTGCCTTCAGTCGCTATCAAATAGGTCTGGGTCCGACGTGCGTTCCCAATGAAATCCTCATTTTTAGCCCATCCTGCATCCACAAAATTGCCGTAATCCCAGACGACATCTTCACCTAGATTAGCGGGGTTTTCGGCAAGGATTCGCAGAGTTGCATATGGGCTCAGAAATCCTAACATTGAGCCGAAATGGCTGCGCTCGGAGTAGCCTCCGATGTCTCGATCAAACACTCCCGTCGGGAGTAGAGATGCCGCTGGATCAGCCGCAAAGCGGCCCCGGCCCTGTGCATGATCGGAATCGTAGCTGGCGACATAGTCGCTTTTTAGGTCTCGCAATGCGTACGCTTTGATGAAGTCGATAAATTGATCGAAAGTCAAACGGTCGGATCGACGCTCACCTGGCAGGTATTCCTCGAACTGGTCTCTGTCGAGCACGACCTGATTTTCGTATTCCGACCTCACCGCCGCCAATGTGTATCCGAGCAGCTCCAACCGTGACACCATCGAACCAAGTGTCCGGCAAAAACACAGCTCCATTTGCTCCAGACTTTCAGGGCTATGAGCGTAGTCGTAGTCGATGCCCTCGTGCCGACGGTACTGGCGGTCGGACTCTTGATAGAGCATCCCGTGATCCATGCCCATATAGCCAGTGTTGTATGTGAGATCGAGGCTACCCACAGACAGCGTAATTGGTGTGCTCATAAGATCTTTGTACCTGGAGTTAACTGTCTAACGCCAATGCATGACGCGAATCTGGACATGCTTGTACTGGCACGTGATAGCACATTTCAGCGGCGTCGGAGATGCATCCGAGCTCAGGTGCTCTATCCTGGTGTACCTGCCCCTCGCTAACTCAGGCGTGTAAACCTGTTTTTTTCACTGTAAACCACTCTGGTTAACAGTGAAAAAAATAGGTTTACACGCCAGCAATCATAGGGCCCGCGAACGGAATTCTTCGCCACACCATCACTTGGGTTTGGGGTCCTTGTCGTCCTCCATCAAGGCAAAGAAAGCTTTGGCCTGCTCTTCCTCGGAGAGCTCCTCAACCGGAGTCCGCCGCGGGCGCGCAGTCGGCTTCTGCAGAGCATTCGCTGAGGCATCAAGTTGCTTTTTTACAGATCGTTCCGACGCAGTGAGCGATGAGTCGAAAACCTTCTGGGTGACTCGGTCCTGCCGTTCAGCTCGCGCAAATTTCACTACGTTGGACGTGAACGCGGCTGGCAGGTCAAACGGACACCGCAGGTCTGGATGCTGTTTGGACACCCGACCACCCAGAGCCAATTTTTGAAGGTGTTCGACCTGTTTGGCACTGGACGTGTAAGCCGCTGAGCGGTAAGCATGGCCGATGTCTTGAAGGGAGGCCGCATGACGGCCTGCACTGCGGCACTCAATGTACGCCTGCTTCAACAACTCCACCGCCAGGCGCTTGATACCGAAGGTGCAACGGTAAATTTCCCTTGCCAATTCACCCTGATTACCGCGAATCGCGCCATTGCCCACGCGAACACATTCATCAATGAAAGCTTTCCAGTCGGAACTGCCAGGCTCATCGGGAAGCATGATTCTTGGGTCCGTCAGCAAGCGCTGCTGATCCTCATTGTTTCTCTCAAACAACTTGTGACCCAAGCTGTAATTGCACACGTAGACCATTGGCGGACCGATACCAGCCATGTTCAAGAGGATATCGGTAACCTTCGCTGCACCAAGCCCCTTTTGGATGTACTGCATTTCATCCAGGATGACTAACGATACCCCATCACGATTCGCCCTACGCCGGCATTCACTCAGCAGCTCAGCAACGGTCAGTCGCGACAGAGGCAACTCAACGAACTCTCGAAGAAGGGCCTTAGCATTGGTGGTACCTCGGGCGCTTGCATACCAATGCGACCGCAACGGTAGCTCACCCTGGAAGTGATCGCAGGACAGATCAACGGGGCCAGGCAGAACCTTGCGCAGCGCAGCAATGGTCTGGCTCTTCCCAACCCCTGCAAGCCCTGTAAAACACACCGGCACAGCATCGACTGCAGGTGCTTCATAGAGCCCTCGGGCGTACTCGCGCTCAGAAGAGAACAATGCTCGCGCATGCAGCGCTGCGCGCCCCACCATCTCCTGGATGAACTCAATCGTAAATGCGTTGGGAATGAACGATTCACGCAATGCTTGAGACAGCACCTCTGCCGCCAACCGAGGTTCAATTTCGTACAGACTTTCCAATGGCTCAGGTCGACGCGTGATGATCTGGCGGACCTGATCAGCCGTTTGGCAGCCGTCGAACCAACTCGCAATGGCCTCATTCATTTGGCTTTACCTCGGAATCGATCATAGTCATCTGTATCTCGCTGCGCAGATGCCGATTTAGGTGGTCGACCAATTCTTCTCACGCCACCTTTACACTCTTCACCGGTATCTTCTTTGAATCTATCATCGTGAAATTGATGAATTGCCGGCATCTCATTACGAAGCAAAGTTTGAGATTTTCGCCTTAAGGCATCTAGTGACTGAAGATCACGTAATGATATGTCCCGATCACCGTCAACGGTCCTTTGCGTCGTTACAAAGTCCAGTTCGAACAGTGTGCCTCCTACCTCAATCCATATATGCCGAACGCACATAGTCAGTACATATACATCAACTTCAATAACGCTGCTCCTAGCAACTCGATCAAATATCCCGGTATTGATCAAATCAACAGACCTATACTTGCGCCCGTACAGATAGACTGCGTCTTGACGTACAACGGCCGGGTGCACAGACAGGAAGCTCTTTATGGCAACCTCTTGCTGCATCCCGATTGCAGAATTACGGAAGCGGCTGTCCCAGTAATTCCAGATACCCAGCGGGGTGGGCTTTATTCCGCACCAATACATTTCGGTTTCCATGCGGCCACTTGCGTCAGACGACCGGTTGTCTTTCAGGACTTGGTGAATCTCCCTGCGGGCCATTTGGACAAAATTCAGTGTGCTATGAACATAGGTGGGTTGATCGAGGTCGGATTTTGCTCGCGGGTGCGATGACTCAACCGTAGCTTTAGACTGGCCAGAAAAAACTGGCGTATTTTCAAGTGTGCCTAGCCAGTGGATCTCAGGCTCCGTGTCCAGGGCTGCTGCAGGACCTCGATCAAACACCAGCCCACCTGCCAAGCCTTCGCAGGGCCACCAGTCCGGTTTGATGGTTACTCCGAAAAGCCCACAAAACCATACTTTGTCGACAGCCATGGAAAACAGACACATCCGATAAGCTTCTTTGGTTTCTTTACCTTCGGCAAATCCAATGCCAACCACCATTCCGGACAATCCACACACGGCACGAACGACGCAAAATCCGTCAACGGGGCTACCCTCTGTCAGGCCCGAAAGTTTTTCAACTATGTAGTAACCATCAAACTCGACCTGCTGATTTAGATTCGTCAAGCGTTCTGAGAAACTGCCCAAACTGCCGCTCTGGTCGCGGGTCTTTTGTTTACCTCTTACGCCAATAGATTTCTCTTTAGCGCTAACTTGTTGTTCGATGCAGTAACGCACTTGGTCAATAGTTGGAAATGGGTGCCCTTTACGATTGATGAAAAATGCTACTCCATTTCGTTCAACGGAAACGCAACCAAATTCCTCTGTAAGGATTTTTCGGTAAACTTGACTATATGTTTTGTCAGCGGAACGGAACCTAAGATACGCAGAAAGGATTCTTTCCCTCATGGCGCTATCGGCCCGGTAACCCCACTCTTTGCCATTGGGTGATGGCCGGCCCAGCCTGCGTAATTTCCCCGGCCCCTCCCTGTCCCACCTCCCGATGCGGTGCAGGGGAGGCATGAGAGCCCACTTGTTTTGTCCAAAAGTAATGTAAGTGTAGAACCACAACCTCAAGCGAGCTGCATTTTGCTGAGGCGACTGGCTTTTGGCATGAGCGTTAATTACAGCGTCCGGATCGTCACTGGCTAGAACCTCCTGGAGACGAACCATCAGGCCTGAGATAGCCAGAAAACGGCGGTTGACCTTTTGGTCGTAGGTTTCCTTAGCAGAAACCCGCTTCGTTTCACGATCTGAAATTGCGATCCCCTTAATCGGTTCCAGCCATGGCGGAAATTTGTCCGTCTCCCCTGACGCCAGCAGCGCACCCGCTTCGAGCGCTTCTTCGAACTCGAACCTTGTGAGGGTGATCAAGGTGGTGCGCACGTCTTTCGCTAGATCACTGAACTCCACCAAGCGCACCCGGTTGTGGACCGCATCACTGTTCAGGAAATGGTAATAGTGGCCTTTGACAAGGCTCCGATAACCTTCAGGCGCAAATAACCTAGCGCCCGTGATCACGGCTCAATCTCCAAGAAAAATTTGCCGTAGGCTGCCAGCAGATCACCACCGTCGGTATCGAGAGGATGGTCGATCAGAATCGGCTTGAAGAAATTTACTGGCAGCTTTCGGTCCCAGATGTCTTGGTAGACCTTCGCAATAAACTGGTCACGCTTACCCCATCGGGCTGCATACCGGTAAATGATGGGGTGGATCAAGGCCCCAGCATGCACAGCGCCCTCAATCTCAGCGCTAAACTCCCTGAGCAGCTCGGGGTCGTGGGTCAGCGGCAAGCCATGCATCGGAAATAGCAGATCGAGATTGCCCATGACGATCGGGTCCAGACGATCCAAAGACATTTGCACGGTCCTGATACCGCCGCTTGCGTAATGCAGTTGCTCTAGGGCTGTGCGTAGCTCAGCATGATCACGGTCCTTTTTTTGCTGATTAGGGGTCTTGGCTGCTGAGTAGCGCCTCTCGCTGAAGGCATGAGCTTGATCCTTCACCGTCCAATTGACCGCGTAGGGTTTCCCATCTGAACCCATCAAATACAGTAAAAGGTCCCCCTGATAGGGAAAGGGCATTCTCTGTCGGCTACCAGCTTTAGTGGTAATCACCACCTGGTGATGCTTGAAGCCAATTTGCTTGGCAATTTCCATCGTCCCAGTGACAGGATGAGAAAAATGTCCTTTGGTGAGTGGATGCCCGTGCAATGGATGCGGGGCGTGATATGGCCACAGCATCTTCTGCTCGTGAATATCGAGCAGCTGAGGATGGAAGAGCGCGAGCTGTGCGAACACCGCTTCTGGGGTGGACAGCGAGTGAATCGCACGGCCGAGCTTCCGGCTATTCATTCTGCTGATACGAGAGCCCTTAGGGGCTTCTCGTGGAACCGCTAAAATCGAAGGCGTGTAGATATCGCCCCACGCGAAGTGAGCTTGTCGGCTCCTGATGAGGGCAAATCTCTCCTGCAAAGTCATCAATACAGTCCAATGTCTACGGACCTAGGATCGTCATCCAGCCTGGGGATAATTTGCTGGATGCCCCTATAGCCCTTGCCTCCCGGGCGTACCCAAGAGTGCGGGTTGTGGATAACGCTCACCTTCTTGTGGATGAACGAAGCCCTGCAGGACTTGACGTCCCGCATGTTCGGAATAGACAATGGAAAGGTCAGGTCGCTAAATTCTGACTTATCCACAGAGGCCCAAGGTCGCACTTGGGCCTTTGTCTATCTGAATTCTAGCGCTAATTAACTAGTCAGATTTCATTCAATACTTCCTTATTATTCATACGTGTTAAGAATCTAGGACATAGTTAGCAGCTATCTGCAATGGATTCGCTGGGTGTACACGTATCTGTGTGCACATTTTAAAGCGCTTCGCTTAGCAGGGTATGTTACCGCCGTGGTTAACAGGGTGACAACTGAAAAGTCATCCCTCTCTGGGTCGCGACTGGATTCAAAATTGTCCAGCTTGGGTCATTATCTAGATCAACCGTGCGCCTCACACCCATCGGATATATATCTTCACCCCCTTATCTCAACTGATAATTTAAGGGTTTAGCCCCAATCAAATAAAATGTTGAAAACGACAAGCGTTTGGTGAGGGAAATGGCTGATTCTGCAAATGCATCTGTCCCTGTCGTTCGATGGCTACCGGATGAGACCTTTTTCAGTATTTGTTGTCGTCAGCATCGTTTTATGTGCCACGTTACTAAGGCTAGCACCACTGCATGGCTATTTGGTGAGGGATCAAGTAGTGTGCAGCATGACTTTCCTAGCAGACTAAACTCTTTGCCCCAAAAAGCCAAAGAAGTATGGGGAAGCCCATTCAACATCATTACAGAACATACGATATTGCCGTTGTTTTTTCCTTTTCAATCCAAGGAAAGAATTGACGACGTCTTTCATACAGTTTCAAACAATTCTTTGGGCACCTTAAAATATCGCCTGGGTCTGGTGACCGGTCGCTTTGGCGCAGAGCACCCATTGAAAGCATGCCTCGAATGTTTAAGGGAAGACCGTATCAATCATGGGGTCGCCTACTGGCACCTGTCCCATCAGTATCCAGGCGTCACGTTATGCCCTAAGCACGGAACTCTCATCAGGATTTGCTCGGCCAACCGGCAGTGGTCGGACTCTGCGCACTGGGTATTACCTGCCGAGCACCTAATAGCGAGCGTTGCAGAGCAGCCCGTATGCCCGACAGTGGTACAAACCCTCAAGCGTTTAGGACACTCAGTGATTGAGTTAGCCAAGCTAGGCATTTCTGAGCAATTTCGTCCAGAAAATGTCACGGCTGCTTATAACGAAGCTATTCGTCGCCTCTCAGTCAATACAGAAGCATGCTTTGATGCCCAAGCAGACCTAGCTTCGTTCGCTTCACAACTGCAACCGTATCTTCCACTGGCCTCGCTTCCGACCACTCCAAAGAGAGCTGAAACTTTTATACAGAGTCTGACCCGTACACCGCGCGTTTACTCCCATCCGCTCAAACATCTGATTTTGATCACCTGTATATTCGGCGAGTTTGCGCCGTTTTTATGTGCGTTAAAAAGATTTCAGTCTCCAGGGGATCAGGAAACCCCAGTACAGTCTCCAGACCACGGAAGACGAGCAGTAGGCGATAAAGCAGCACACCGATTTAAAGGTCAGGAAATCAGGGATAGAGTCTTCAAAAAACTGAAGCCTAAAAAGCTGAAACCCGAGCTTCGGGAACAAATCTTGGGTTGCTTGGGCAAAGGAGTGGAGAAACATTCCATAGCGGAACGATATGACGTTTCGGTTTCTACAATAAACAGGATCCTAAGTGCTGATCCTCTACTGATGGCTGCTTGGACAACTCAGCGCAGGGAGCTACTGCTACACAATCACCGTGCGGAGTGGGTTAGCGCCATCGGCATGAATCCAGACGCCAGTCCGAAAAGCCTGAGATCAATGCTCCCCAAGGTCTATCAATGGCTATACCGGAACGATAATGACTGGTTGATGGCTCAAACTAAGCGGATGCCAAGTGGTCGCGTAGGCAACAATCAAAAAATCGATTGGAGTGCTCGCGACAGGCAACTATGCGAATCAATTGAATTGAGCATTCAAAGACTGAAATACTCGGCCACGAATTTCCCTGTTCGAGCTAGTCATATTTTCGCGTTGGTGCCCACACTGCATCGGTGCCTAGAAAAAAGGAATCGCTACCCAGAAGCACGAAACCTACTAGAAATTGTTACCCAATCGACCAAGACTTAACATGCAAGTGCAGCAACGCTCAGT
This sequence comes from Pseudomonas sp. PARCl1, assembly GCF_947311875.1. Lineage (NCBI taxonomy): Bacteria > Pseudomonadati > Pseudomonadota > Gammaproteobacteria > Pseudomonadales > Pseudomonadaceae > Pseudomonas > Pseudomonas sp. PARCl1. The sequence goes on along the minus strand of NZ_CAMZMX010000013.1, from coordinate 65,601 downwards.
CAGCTATTCCCGACAAGTGGTCGCATACCTACCATTACCATAATTTCGCCATAGAGACTCAATAGGAATCAAATCTTTATCATACTCGTACAAATCAACAACAAATTCATCGAAAGTCTCATAGGCATAAACCACGATTTTCAAAATTTCTTCGGGGAAAAATTCCGTCTTTACAACAGGACTCTCAAATCTTTTTTCTTCCAAATTATTTGAAATCCGATCGAGATACTCAATCATGGCTGTCCGCTCAGATTTCATCCGCTTCGTCAGTTTCTTGAGGCTGCGCAACTTATCGGAGAGAATGGCCACTGCAGAATGGATTGAAATGGAGAATTCATAAGCGCATAGCGCTTCTACGAAGCGAGCATGTTTGAGAGCATCTTCATCCAAGTTCATTACGCTCTCTGCGTTACCGAGGTGTCGCCCAGAACACTTTCTCCACATCACATCGAGATTGTGGCCTTTTGATGAGAAAGGTTGATCGCAATATGGGCAAGTGGACAGCAGCACCACATTGTGTGTGGCACACACGCTCACATGATCAGGGAAATTTCGTCGCCAGTAGGAAAAGCCCAAATCCTGCACGTCCTGCCTGACGCATTCCGGGCAGTAGGCGTGCAAGTCGGAATTAGTAATCGCCATTCGGGGTTTGAGATACGCCGTTCGAGAATAACTGGCATCTCGGGTATCCCTGATAACAAACTGCAGGGGCAATTGAGTGTGTTCGTGCAGCAAGCGGTTGAAGCCATAGCATCCTTGCCAACCCATCGTTGAGGCGATCACCTTAACTGCTTGGTGAGTAATCTCCCCTTCAGAAAGCCATCGTAACCTGTCTACCCTCCAGTCCATAAAATTCACGAGCAAATTGCGGTCAACATATGAGCGCAAAGATTCATCAGGTTGGATACGCAACAGCATGGATGGGTTGGCCCCTCAGCGACTGATCCCGCGTCATCGTTCAAAGGTTGCGGTTGAGCAAACATTGCCAGAAATAAGGTGTAAAAAAGGCACCCAAAGGTGCCTTTTCGGAAGGTTCGAGGAGTAGTCGCAGCGATCCTTTAACTCCCAGCCTTGCGACCTTGGGTTCAGAATCCGACCGGCTATGCCCGTCGTCACTACTTCAGAGAAACCAGCATTCTCTGCTGCCGAAATTGCGGGGGGGCCTTGCTGGTACCCAGTCCCAACGGATGCGCAGTTGCAGTCCTCGACTACAAGCCTATACAGCGTGACACACCTGTCAATTAGATTCTGAGGCGTAATTCCAAGTCGGGACAACGGCGTGCATCACTGCACCCCGCCAACCCGGATTGGTCACGAACAGGGTTACCCGCGACAGCTTTATTTCCCTTGCGACAGGTTTAATTCCCTAAATCTACCAGCAATTCACCACGCCCAAGCGTTACTCAACCGTAACCGACTTGGCCAAGTTACGCGGCTGGTCCACATCGGTGCCTTTCAGCTCAGCCACGTAGTAAGACAGCAACTGCAGCGGAATGGTGTACAGGATCGGCGCTAGGGCATCGGCGATGTGCGGCACCTGGATCACGTGGGTGCCCTCGCCATTAGTCATGCCCGCATGTTCGTCAGCGAACACCACCAATTCACCACCACGGGCCCGTACTTCCTGCAGGTTGGACTTCAGTTTCTCCAGGAGTTCGTTGTTCGGCGCAACGGTCACCACCGGCATATCGTTGTCCACCAGTGCCAATGGGCCATGCTTCAGTTCGCCAGCTGGGTAGGCTTCTGCGTGAATGTAGGAGATTTCCTTGAGTTTGAGTGCGCCCTCCATCGCCACCGGGTACTGGGCGCCACGGCCGAGGAACAGGGTGTGGTGCTTGTCGGCGAACAGCTCGGCGATTTTCTCGACGGTGGCGTCCATGGCCAAGGCTTCGCCAAGGCGCGTCGGCAGGCGGCGCAGCTCTTCGACCAGGTCGGCCTCGACACCGGCCGGCAAGGTGCCGCGGACTTGGCCGAGCGCCAGCGTCAGCAGCATCAGCGACACCAGCTGGGTGGTGAAGGCCTTGGTCGAGGCCACACCGATTTCCGGGCCAGCGAGGGTCAGCAGGGTCAGGTCCGACTCACGGACCAGCGAGCTGATACCCACGTTGCAGATTGCCAGGCTACCGAGGAAGCCCAGCTCCTTGGCGTTGCGCAGAGCAGCGAGGGTGTCAGCGGTTTCACCAGATTGCGAAATGGACACAAAGAGGGTGTCTGGCTGCACCACCACCTTGCGGTAGCGGAATTCACTGGCCACTTCCACCTGGCAAGGGATGCCGGCCAGGCCTTCGAGCCAGTAACGGGCGACCATGCCTGCGTGGTAGCTGGTACCGCAGGCAACGATCTGCACATTGCGCACTTTGGCAAACAACTCTGCAGCCTGAGGGCCGAAGGCCTGGACCAGAACGTGATCTTTACCCAAGCGCCCTTCCAGCGTGCGCTGAACCACGGTTGGCTGCTCGTGGATTTCCTTGAGCATGAAGTGGCGGTAGTTACCCTTGTCGGCGGCCTCGGCGCCTTCATGGTACTGCACGGTTTCGCGCTGGACTTCATGCCCGGCCTGGTCCCAGATGGTGACCTGATCGCGACGGATCTCGGCGATATCGCCTTCTTCCAGGTACATGAAGCGGTCGGTCACCTGGCGCAGGGCCAGTTGGTCGGATGCCAGGAAGTTCTCGCCCAGGCCCAGGCCGATGACCAGCGGGCTGCCGCTGCGTGCGGCGAGCAGGCGATCAGGCTGGTGGATGCTGACCAGCGCCAGGCCGTAGGCACCGTGCAGGCGTTTCACGGCCGCCTTCAGCGCATCTGCCAGGTTCGGCACGCTTTTCAGGGTATGGTGAATCAGGTGCACGATGACTTCGGTATCGGTCTGCGAGGCGAAGACATAGCCCAGGCCCTTCAGTTCTTCGCGCAGCTCCTCGTGGTTCTCGATGATGCCGTTGTGCACTACCGCTACTTCATTATCAGAGAAGTGCGGGTGGGCATTGCCTTCGGTGGGTGCACCATGCGTCGCCCAGCGGGTGTGGGCGATACCCAGCCGACCACTCAGCGGCTGGGCAGCAACGGCCGCTTCCAGCTCGCTGACCTTGCCGATACGGCGGCGACGCTGCAGCTGGCCTTCCTGGGTGAGCACGGCCAGGCCGGCGCTGTCGTAGCCACGGTACTCAAGCCGCTTGAGGCCTTCGATCAGGATGGCGGTGATATTACGTTCGGCGACGGCACCAACGATTCCACACATGAATTATTGCTCCTGGCTGATCGCGGCACAGATCAGGTTGATGCCGCGGGCTTGAATGTGTTCGCGTGCCGCTGCGGGCAGGCGTTCATCTGTAATAAGGGTATGCACGCTGCCCCAGGGCAGCTCGAGGTTGGGGATCTTGCGCCCCACCTTGTCCGACTCGACCATCACGATCACTTCGCGGGCGACCTCAGCCATTACCCGGCTCAGGCCAAGCAACTCGTTGAAGGTGGTGGTGCCCCGCGCGAGGTCGATGCCATCGGCACCGATGAACAACTGGTCGAAATCGTAAGACCGCAGGACCTGCTCGGCGACCTGCCCTTGGAACGATTCGGAGTGCGGGTCCCAGGTTCCGCCGGTCATAAGCAGTACCGGTTCGTGCTCGACCTCGCTGATGGCGCGAGCCACATTCAACGAATTGGTCATCACCACCAGGCCGGGCTGGCGGCCCAGTTCCGGAATCATAGCGGCGGTCGTGCTACCGCTATCGATGATGATCCGAGCATGCTCGCGTATACGACCCACCGCTGCACGGGCGATAGCTTTTTTGTAGGCAGAGACCGGGTGCGCGGGTTCGCTGAGCATTTCCTGCGGTACCGGTACTGCACCGCCGTAACGGCGCAGCAGCAGGCCGTTCGCCTCCAGCGCGGCAAGGTCCTTACGAATGGTCACTTCCGAGGTTTCGAAACGCTTGGCCAAGGCATCCACACTCACTTCGCCCAGCTCGCTAAGCATGGCCAGGATGTTGTGGCGGCGTTGAGGGGTGTTTCGTTTCGACATGATCAGTTAAATTTCGTTTCGAAAGATAATGGTTGCAATCAAAACCTAAGATGAGCGATTCGTCAAGCTGTGCATAACTTTACTGGCGGCAATTTTTCTTGGCTTGTCCGCAACGCCGGCACCGCGATGTATAGCACCGGCTTTGCCGGTGTTCGCGGGCTTGCCCGCTCCCACACGGGCCGCGCCCACACATCGGGTTGCATAGAGCACAAAAAAAGCCGACTTACTCACATAGGTCGGCTTCGAGGGAAGCAGCTGTGGATAAATCAGCTCTTCTTGATCTTCTCCGGCCGCTTCCAACCTGGGATGTTGCGCTGGCGTGCCCGGGCCACTGCCAGATCACCTGCTTCAACAGCCTGCGTAATGGTAGAACCAGCGGCGGTAGTGGCGCCGGCCTGGATCTCCACAGGCGCTACCAGCGAGTTGTTCGAACCGATGAATACATCCTCACCCATCACTGTCTTGAACTTGTTGGCACCGTCGTAGTTGCAGGTGATGGTACCTGCGCCAATGTTGGTACGGGCGCCGATTTCGGCATCGCCCAGGTACGTCAGGTGGCCAGCCTTGGCACCCTCTCCAAGGTGAGCGTTTTTCAGTTCTACAAAGTTACCCACATGGGCTTTGGCATCCAGCACGCTGCCAGGGCGCAGCCGAGCAAACGGGCCGGCATCGCTGCCCTCGCCCATCACCGCACCTTCAAGGTGACTGTTGGCCTTGACCACAGCCCCTTTGCGCAGGGTCGTGTTCTTGATTACACAGTTGGAACCGATCTGCACATCGTCCTCGATGACCACTTTGCCCTCGAGTACAACGTTGATGTCGATCAGCACGTCACGACCGACGGTCACCTCACCGCGCACGTCGAAGCGCGCCGGGTCACGCAGGGTTACACCCTGGGCCATCAGGCGACGCCCTTCACGCAACTGGTAGTGGCGCTCCAGCTCGGAAAGCTGGCGACGGTCGTTGGCCCCCTGCACTTCCATTGGATCGTGTGGCTGCTCGGTAGCCACCACCAAACCATCGGCCACCGCCATGGCGATGACGTCGGTCAGGTAATACTCACCCTGGGCGTTGTTGTTTGACAGACGACCCATCCAGTCAGCCAGGCGCGCCGCTGGCAGCGCCAGAATGCCCGTGTTGCCTTCGTTGATCGCTTTTTGCGCTTCGCTGGCATCCTTGTGCTCAACGATGGCGGTGACATTGCCTTGCTGATCGCGAACGATGCGGCCATAGCCGGTCGGGTCGTCGAGGGTGACTGTGAGCAGGCCCAGTTGCTGGTCATTGGCCTTGGCCAGCAGCCGCTGCAGGGTCTCCACTTCGATCAGCGGCACGTCGCCGTACAGTACCAGCACAGTATCGGCAGTCAGCGCTGGCAGTGCCTGTGCAACGGCGTGGCCGGTACCCAGCTGTTTGTCCTGCATGACGAAATTCAGGTCATCGGCGGCCAGGCGCTCGCGGACCAGTTCGGCACCATGGCCAATGACCACATGAATACCTTGCGGCTGCAGCTGGCGCGCGCTGTGGATAACATGGCCGAGCATGGAGTTGCCGGCGACCGGGTGCAGCACCTTGGGGAGCGCCGAACGCATGCGCGTGCCTTGGCCTGCGGCGAGAATAACGATATCGAGGGACATTACTGGCTACCAATCCTGGGCGGTCAGCTGCGTGACCAGAATAGAAATTCGGAAAAAGAAAAAGGGTAGCCGAGGCTACCCTTTAACTCAATCGCACTGGCAGTAAGCGGCCTGGGCCGGATTACTTACCTCTGCGCATTTGCTGGACAGTACGCAGCTGAGCAGCCGCCTCGGCCAGACGTGCGGCTGCAGCGCCGTAGTCGAAGTCCGAGCCTTTAGTGTTCAGCGCGTTCTCGGCAGCCTTGAGGGCTTCCTGAGCCTGAGCTTCGTCCAGGTCGGCAGCACGTTGCACGGTGTCGGCAAGAACCTTCACCATGTTCGGCTGCACTTCGAGGAAGCCACCGGAGATGTAGAACACCTCTTGAGTGCCACCCTGCTTGGTCAGCGTGATCGGACCTGGCTTGAGATTGGTGATCAGCGGCGCGTGGCCTGGAGCGATACCCAGATCGCCCAGGTTGCCGTGCGCTACTACCATCTCGACCAGGCCGGAGAAGATTTCTCCTTCCGCGCTGACGATGTCGCAATGGACTGTCATAGCCATCTGCTTGCCTCAACCTGATTAGCGCCCCTTGCGGGGCGCCGGGATTACAGTTTCTTGGCTTTCTCGATCGCTTCGTCGATGCTGCCGACCATGTAGAACGCTTGTTCTGGCAGGTGGTCGTAGTCACCTTTGAGGATGCCGCTGAAGCCAGCGATGGTGTCTTTCAGGGAAACGTACTTGCCTGGCGAACCGGTGAAGACTTCGGCCACGAAGAACGGCTGCGACAGGAAGCGCTGGATCTTACGAGCGCGGGCTACCAGTTGCTTGTCGCTTTCGGACAGTTCGTCCATACCCAGGATCGCGATGATGTCCTTCAGCTCTTTGTAGCGCTGCAGAACATACTGAACGCCACGAGCGGTCTCGTAGTGCTCGTTGCCGATCACGTTCGGGTCCAGCTGACGCGAAGTCGAGTCCAGTGGGTCGACCGCTGGGTAGATACCCAGGGAGGCGATGTCACGGGACAGAACGACGGTGGCGTCCAAGTGGGCGAAGGTGGTCGCTGGCGACGGGTCGGTCAAGTCGTCCGCAGGTACGTATACGGCCTGAACGGAGGTGATCGAACCTTCCTTGGTGGAGGTGATGCGCTCTTGCAGAACGCCCATCTCTTCAGCCAGGGTCGGCTGGTAACCTACTGCAGAAGGCATACGGCCCAGCAGTGCGGATACTTCGGTACCGGCCAGGGTGTAACGATAGATGTTGTCGACGAACAGCAGAACGTCGTTACCTTCGTCACGGAACTTCTCAGCCATGGTCAGGCCGGTCAGCGCTACGCGCAGACGGTTTCCTGGTGGCTCGTTCATCTGACCGTAGACCAGCGCTACCTTGTCGAGAACGTTGGAGTCCTTCATCTCGTGGTAGAAGTCGTTACCCTCACGAGTACGCTCACCCACACCAGCGAACACGGAGTAACCGCTGTGTTCCATGGCGATGTTACGGATCAGTTCCATCATGTTAACGGTCTTGCCGACGCCGGCACCACCGAACAGACCAACCTTACCACCCTTGGCAAACGGGCAAACCAGGTCGATAACCTTGATGCCGGTTTCCAGCAGGTCGTTGCCGCCTGCCTGGTCAGCGAACGAAGGCGCTGGCTGGTGGATACCGCGACGCTCTTCTTCGCCGATCGGACCGGCTTCGTCGATCGGGTTGCCCAGTACGTCCATGATGCGGCCCAGGGTGGCCTTACCAACAGGAACGGAGATGGCAGCGCCGGTGTCGACGACATCCAGACCGCGCTTCAGGCCTTCGGTCGAGCCCATCGCAATGGTACGAACCACGCCGTCGCCCAGCTGCTGCTGAACTTCCAGGGTGGTTTCCGCGCCTTGTACTTTCAGCGCGTTGTAAACACTCGGCACGACGTCACGTGGGAATTCCACGTCGATGACGGCGCCGATGATTTGAACGATACGTCCGCTACTCATAGCTGGATCCTCTGATTTTTTGAACCGTTAAACCGCGGCAGCGCCGCCGACGATTTCCGAGATCTCCTGGGTGATCGCAGCCTGACGCGCCTTGTTGTAGATCAATTGCAGCTCTTTGATCAAATCACCGGCGTTGTCTGTGGCGTTTTTCATGGCGATCATCCGGGCTGCTTGTTCAGCAGCGTTGTTCTCGACCACCGCCTGGTAGACCTGCGACTCCACGTAACGCACCATCAAGCCGTCCAGCAGCTCTTTTGCGTCGGGTTCGTACAGGTAGTCCCAGTGGTGCTTGAGTTCCTGATCCGGGGTTGCCACCAACGGTACCAATTGCTCGACCGTCGGTTTTTGGGTCATGGTGTTGATGAACTTGTTCGAAACCACCGAGAGGCGATCGATACGGCCGTCCATATAGGCGTCCAGCATCACTTTGACGGAGCCGATCAGATCATTGATCGACGGCTCTTCGCCCAGGTGGCTGATCGCGGCTACAACGTTGCCGCCAAAGATGCGGAAGAAAGTCGCACCCTTGCTGCCGATCACGCACAGGTCGATTTCCACGCCCTGTTCGCGGTTTTCGCTCATGTCCTTGACCAGGGCCTTGAACAGGTTGGTGTTCAAGCCACCGCACAAGCCACGGTCACTGCTCACCACGATATAACCGGCGCGCTTTACAGGGCGCTCGATCATGAACGGGTGGCGGTATTCCGGGTTGGCGTTGGCCAGATGACCGATCACCTGGCGGATACGCTCCGCGTAAGGACGGCTAGCAGCCATGCGCATTTGTGCCTTGCGCATCTTGCTGACCGCCACTTTCTCCATGGCGCTGGTAATTTTTTGCGTGCTTTTGATGCTCGCAATCTTACTGCGAATCTCTTTTGCGCCTGCCATGTATCACCTATCAGGTTAGCAAGCGGGGGCCGGAGCCCCCGCTGCGGCTTACCAGGTCTGGGTGGCCTTGAACTTCTCGATACCGGCTTTCAGGCCTGCGTCGATTTCGTCGTTGAAGTCACCCTTCACGTTGATCTTCGCCATCAGTTCGGCGTGATCACGGTTGAAGAAGGCGATCAGTGCTTGCTCGAAGCTACCGACCTTGGAGACTTCCACGTCAGTCAGGAAACCACGCTCAGCGGCGTACAGCGACAGAGCCATGTCCGCGATGGACATCGGCGCGTACTGCTTCTGCTTCATCAGCTCGGTTACGCGCTGACCATGCTCCAGCTGCTTGCGGGTCGCTTCGTCCAGATCGGAAGCGAACTGGGCGAATGCAGCCAGTTCACGGTACTGAGCCAGAGCGGTACGAATACCACCGGACAGCTTCTTGATGATCTTGGTCTGAGCGGCACCACCTACGCGGGATACCGAAACACCGGCGTTCACTGCAGGGCGGATGCCCGAGTTGAACATGGCCGATTCCAGGAAGATCTGACCGTCGGTGATGGAAATCACGTTGGTCGGAACGAACGCGGAAACGTCGCCAGCCTGGGTTTCGATGATCGGCAGGGCGGTCAGGGAACCGGTCTTGCCAGTGACTGCACCGTTGGTGAACTTCTCGACGTATTCTTCCGAAACGCGCGATGCACGCTCCAGCAGACGGGAGTGGAGATAGAACACGTCGCCTGGGTACGCTTCACGTCCTGGTGGACGGCGCAGCAGCAGGGAGATCTGACGGTAGGCAACGGCCTGCTTGGACAGGTCATCGTAAACGATCAGTGCGTCTTCACCGCGGTCACGGAAGAACTCGCCCATGGTGCAGCCGGCGTATGGCGCCAGGAACTGCAGTGCGGCGGATTCCGAAGCACTGGCAACAACCACGATGGTGTTGGCCAGGGCGCCGGTTTCTTCCAGCTTGCGAACGATGTTGGCAACGGTGGAGCGCTTCTGGCCGACAGCAACATAAACACAGAAAATACCGGAGTCTTTCTGGTTGATGATGGCGTCGATGGCCATGGCGGTCTTACCGATCTGACGGTCGCCAATGATCAGCTCGCGCTGGCCACGGCCGACAGGGATCATGGCGTCGACGGACTTGTAGCCAGTCTGTACAGGCTGGTCTACCGACTTACGCCAGATCACGCCTGGAGCCACTTTCTCGACCGCGTCGGTCTGGGTGTTGCCCAGCGGACCTTTGCCATCGATCGGGTTGCCCAGTGCGTCAACGACGCGACCCAGCAGTTCCTTACCAACAGGAACCTCCAGGATGCGGCCGGTGCACTTGGCGCTCATGCCTTCGGCGAGGGTGTCATAGGCACCCAGGATCACTGCACCTACGGAGTCTTGCTCCAGGTTCAGGGCCATACCATAGACGCTGCCAGGGAACTCGATCATTTCGCCGTACATGACGTCGGCCAGACCGTGGATCCGCACGATACCGTCGGATACCGAAACAACGGTACCTTCGTTACGGGCTTGGGAGCTCACATCGAGGTTGTCGATGCGGCCCTTGATGATTTCACTAATTTCGGAAGGATTGAGTTGCTGCATTGCTCTGCTGCCCCTTCAAACTCAAGATTTCAATGCTTCGGCCAGTTTCGCGATTTTGCCGCGAACAGAGCCATCGATTACCAGGTCACCTGCGCGGATGACGACGCCGCCAATCAGGCTGGCATCCTCCGACGCGTGCAGGCGCACTTCCTGGCCTAACCGTGCACTGAGAACCTTGGCGAGTTTGTCTTGCTGTTCTTGGTTCAACGCGAAGGCACTGGTGACTTCCACGTCCACGGATTTCTCTTGCTCGGCCTTGTACAGGTCGAACAGGGCGGCAATCTCCGGCAGAAGCAGGAGACGGTCGTTTTCCGCGGCAACATGAATGAAATTCTGTGCCTGTGCATTGAACTTGTCACCGCACACGTCAATGAACGTGGCGGCCTTTTCTGCGCTCGTCAGTCGCGGGGCCTTGAGCAGGCGCTGCATGGTGTCGTCTTGCGACACCGCAGCAGCCAGGCCGAGCATGGCTGACCAATTGGCCAGTTGCTGATGGGCCTGGGCGTGCTCAAAGGCAGCCTTAGCGTAAGGTCGGGCCAACGTGGTCAGTTCTGCCATGATCGCCCTCGCTTAAATTTCAGCGGCCAGTTTGTTAACCAGCTCCGCATGCGCGTTTTGATCGATTGTGGCGCCAAGGATCTTTTCAGCACCGCCAACGGCCAGGGCACCCACTTGGGCACGCAGGGCGTCTTTAGCACTGTTCAGTTCCTGTTCGATCTCGGCCAGAGCCTGAGCCTTCACACGGTCAGCTTCGACGCGGGCCTGTTCACGGGCTTCCTCGACAAGCTGAGCAGCGCGTTTCTTGCTTTGCTCAATGATTTCGGCTGCCTGTGCCTTAGCTTCACGCAGTTGCTGACCCGCTTTTTCTTGGGCCAGCTCCAGGTCGCGAGCTGCGCGGTTGGCAGCGTCCAAGCCGTCAGCAATCTTCTTTTGGCGCTCTTGCAGAGCAGTGATGACCGGAGGCCATACGTACTTCATGCAGAAGAGTACAAAAATCAAGAAGGCAACGGATTGGCCAATCAGGGTTGCATTAATATTCACGCCAACACCTCGCTCGGTCTTTGGTTCATCACAGCTATCAACTCGTGGTTACGAGTGATTAGCCGGCGATTTGACCAACGAACGGATTCGCGAAGGTGAAGAACAGAGCGATACCAACACCGATCATGGTTACGGCGTCGAGCAGACCGGCAACGATGAACATTTTAACCTGCAGCATTGGAACCATTTCTGGCTGGCGAGCAGCGCCTTCCAGGAATTTGCCGCCCAGCAGGCCGAAACCAATGGCGGTACCCAGAGCACCCAGGCCGATCAGCAGAGCAACAGCGATAGCGGTCAGACCAACTACAGTTTCCATCTTTCCTCCCGACTTTTACGTCGTATTGGTTAGGTTTTTAAGTTGAAGCGGTAAAACAAATCGTTTGGTACAGCATGCCCTTGCGGACTTTTTAAGCCCTCCCCCCAAACGAGCGGGGAAGGCTATCAGACACGCCAGGCGGTCTTAATGGTTATCTTCGTGCGCCATCGACAGGTAGACGATGGTGAGCATCATGAAGATGAAAGCTTGCAGGGTGATGATCAGGATGTGGAACACCGCCCACGCCCATTGCAGCACGACACCCAGGCCGCTCAGCCACAGCAGGCCGGAACCGAACATGACCGCGATCAGGATGAACACCAGTTCGCCGGCATACATGTTGCCGAACAGACGCAGTGCCAGCGAGATCGGCTTGGCGATCAGGGTGACGAATTCGAGCAGGAAGTTGACCGGAATCAGCAGGATCTGCACGAAGATGTTCTTGCTGCCGAACGGGTGCAGGGTCAGCTCACCGATGAAGCCGCCCAGGCCCTTGACCTTGATGCTGTAGAAGATGATCAGCGCGAATACGCAGAACGCCATGGCCAGGGTCGCGTTCGGGTCGGTGGTCGACACGGCGCGGAACGGAATGTGCGGATCACCGGAGATCAGGATGGCCAGCTGAGGAATCCAGTCGACCGGTACCAGGTCGACGGCGTTCATCAGGAATACCCAGACGAAGATGGTCAGCGCCAGCGGTGCGATGACCGGGCTACGGCCGTGGAAGGAGTCCTTCACGCTGCCGTTGACGAAGTCGACCATCACTTCCACGAAGTTCTGCAGGCCGCCAGGCTGGCCGGAGGTGGCCTTCTTGGCCGCCATGCGGAAGATGAACAGGAAGATCAGACCCAGCGCGACGGACCAACCCAGGGTGTCCAGGTGGAACGCCCAGAAGCCCATTGCCTTGGCTTCTGCAGCCGAATGGGCAAAGCCCCAGCTGCCGTCTGGTAGTTGACCGTAGGTCAGGTTCTGCAAGTGGTGCTGGATATAGCCCGAAGCGGTTTCTGCTGCCATGGTTGCCTCAAACGCCCTAAGGTCTCGAAAGTCTTTTATTCATCAGCAGGGGCGCGAACCAGCTGACCAAAAGGGTCAACACGAAGACGCCGAATACTGCTAGCGGCGCCAGTGGCTTCACTCCTGCGAAGGTCAGTGCAAAAAGCACTGCCGTCAAAATCATCTTGCCTGCCTCGCCAGCGTAGAACGACTTGACGATGGCTTGTGCCGCCCGAGCTCCGCTAAAGCGAAAAGCCTTCCAGGCGAAATACACGTTGGGCAGCCAGGCAATCAAACCTCCGCAAAGGCCTGAATATCCACTGACCGCCCCTTTCCACTGCCACAACACCAGGGTCGCCAGCAGGAATACGACAAATTGAGCCAGCAGTACCGGAAAAACCGCCCAGCGATGGAAAGGCAGGCGGTTTGGCGTGCGGATTTCCATCACAACTGCTCCTCGGAAGTCGACCAACAAGTCAGTGATGACTTGGCATAATTTGTGCCGACAAAATGCGCGCAGAGTATAGGGGTGGTTTAACCCCTATTCAACTCTTCGGTAGTGATTTCCGACTGCCCGCTACAACAGCAATTGTTTCAGCGGATGTGTGCAAGCACACCTTGCAACTCGTCAAGCGAGTTGTAGCGAATAACCAATTGGCCTTTGCCCTTGTTGCCGTGGCGAATCTGCACAGCCGAGCCCAGGCGCTCTGCGAGCCGCTGTTCAAGGCGCGTGATATCCGGATCAGGTTTGCCCGTTTCGACCGGTTCAGGTTTGTCGCTGAGCCACTGGCGAACCAGTGCTTCAGTTTGGCGCACGGTGAGACCACGTGCGACAACATGACGCGCCCCCTCTTCCTGGCGATTCTCATCCAACCCGAGCAATGCGCGGGCATGACCCATTTCCAGGTCGCCGTGGGCGAGCATGGTCTTGATCGCCTCTGGCAAGGTAATCAGGCGCAGCAGGTTGGCCACGGTGACCCGCGACTTGCCGACCGCATCGGCCACCTGTTGCTGAGTCAGTTCGAACTCCTGCTGCAGCCGCTGCAGGGCCAGCGCCTCTTCCAGCGGGTTGAGGTCTTCACGCTGGATGTTCTCGATCAGTGCCATGGCGATGGCGGCCTCGTCGGCCACTTCGCGGACCATGGCCGGGATGGTGTCCAGGCCGGCCTGCTGGGTGGCACGCCAACGGCGCTCACCGGCAATGATCTCGTAGCGGTTATCGCCGATCGGGCGCACCACGATCGGTTGCATCACCCCATGGTTGCGAATCGAGTGGGCAAGTTCTTCCAGCGCCTGTGGGTCCATGTCCCGGCGTGGCTGATATTTGCCACGCTGGATCAGTTCGACCGGCAGGTGCTGAAGCTCCTTCTGGTCGATCTTCACAGCCTGCTCTTCGAGCGCGCTCACGGTAGGACCACTGAGCAGTGCATCCAACCCACGTCCGAGACCCCGTTTCTTGACGGCCATACGGATTCCTTAAGTTGTCTGTGCAGTGCGCGACTGACGGCGTTGCCGGCGAACCAGTTCCCCAGCCAGCGCCAGATAAGCCAGGGCGCCACGCGATTGCTTGTCGTAGGCCAGGGCCGGCATGCCGAAGCTGGGGGCCTCGGCCAGGCGAATGTTGCGCGGAATGACCGTGTCGTAAAGCTGGGGCCCGAAGTGCTCCTTGAGCTGGGCCGACACATCGTTGTTCAGGCTCAGGCGGGGATCGTACATGGTCCGCAGCAAGCCCTCGATCTTCAGCTCCGGGTTCAGCCGGGCAGCGATGCGCTTGATGTTATCCACAAGGTCACTGAGACCCTCCAGTGCGTAGTACTCGCACTGCATGGGGATGATCACGCCATCGGCTGCGACCAGGGCGTTGAGCGTCAGCATCGACAGCGACGGCGGGCAATCGATCAGGATGTAGTCGTAGTTGTCACGGATGGGCGCCAGCGCGTTGCGCAGGCGGCTTTCCTTGACCTGCATTTCCAGCAGCACCACTTCGGCGGCGGTCAGGTCGCGGTTGGCCGGCAGCAATTGAAAACCACCGTGCTCGGAGTAATGCATGGCCTGGGCCAGGTCGCACTCCCCGATCAGCAGGTCGTAGACCGAGTGCTCGAGTTCGTGTTTGTCCACACCGCTGCCCATGGTTGCGTTGCCCTGCGGATCGAGGTCGATCAGCAGCACACGACGCTTGGTTGCGGCCAGCGAGGCGGCGAGATTGATACAGGTGGTGGTCTTGCCTACACCACCTTTCTGGTTCGCGATTGCGAATACCTTAGCCATTGATGCGCGTGTTCCCAGTCATGCCTTGCGGCGCAGTATCAGCAGATGGCGCTGGCCCTGGCAACCTGGAACGGTCAGGGCCTGTTCGCTTTCCACTGTGAAGTCTGCGGGCAATGCTACCAGTTCATCGGCAGGATGCAGCCCCTTCATTGCAAGCCATTGCGTCCCGGTGTCGCCCAGGTGGCGGGTCCAGTTGGTGAAGTTCTCCATGCTGCTGAAGGCACGGGAGATGATCCCATCGAACGGTTGTGCAGGTTGGAACGCCTCGACCCGGCTGTGGATAACCGTGAGGTTGTCCAGCTTGAGTTCCATTTTCACCTGGGTCAGGAAGCGGGTTTTCTTGCCATTGGCATCGAGCACGGTCACCCGCTTGTGCGGATGCAGGATAGCCAAAGGAATACCAGGCATGCCACCACCACTGCCGACATCCAGCCAGTTGTCCCGCGCGCTGTGGATAAACGCCATGACGCTCAGACTGTCGAGCAGATGCCGCGAAACCATCTCGTCCGGGTCGCGCACGGCGGTCAGGTTGTAGGCTTTGTTCCATTTGATCAACAAGGCCAGGTAGCCGAGCAGTTTTTCATGCTGCTCGGCACTCAGTTCTACACCAAGCTGCCGCGCACCTGTGGACAACTCTTCAGCATGTTGCGGGGTAACCAGGGCACTCAAGCGCTTTGCTCCAATTCGCGGCCAGCGCCGCGTTTTTTCAAGTGAATCAGCAACAGGGAAATCGCCGCCGGGGTCACGCCTGGAATGCGCGATGCCTGGCCCAGGGTTTCCGGGCGGGTCTGGCCCAGCTTGCCCTGGATCTCCTTCGACAGGCCGGAAATGGTCGTGTAATCGATATCCACAGGCAACCGGGTGTCCTCGCTGGCACGCAGGCGAGCGATCTCATCCTGCTGGCGGTCGATGTAACCGGCGTACTTGGTGCGAATCTCGACCTGTTCGGCGACCTGTGGATCGATTGCCTCACCGCCGGTGGCCTCGATCAGGCCGGCGTAGTCGATTTCCGGGCGGGCCAGAAGGTTGAGCAAGCTGTACTCGTGGCTGAGCGGCGTGCCGAACTTATCCACAATGGCTTGGCCTTGTTCGGTATTGGGTCGTACCCAAGTCGACTTCAGGCGCTGCTCCTCGCGTTCGATACCGTCGCGCTTGGCGCAGAAGGCCGCCCAGCGCTGGTCATCGATCAGGCCCAGTTCACGGCCCTTTTCAGTCAGACGCAGGTCGGCGTTGTCTTCGCGCAGAATCAGCCGGTACTCGGCACGCGACGTAAACATACGGTACGGCTCCTGGGTGCCCAAGGTAATCAGGTCGTCGACCAGTACGCCGATGTAGGCCTCGTCACGGCGAGGGCACCAGCTGTCACGGCCTTGTGCCCGCAACGCGGCGTTGGTCCCGGCCAGCAGGCCCTGGGCGCCGGCTTCTTCGTAACCGGTGGTGCCATTGATCTGGCCGGCGAAGAACAAGCCGCCGATGACTTTGGTCTCGAGGCTGTACTTGAGGTCACGCGGGTCGAAGTAGTCGTACTCGATGGCATAGCCAGGGCGCACGATGTGGGCGTTTTCCATGCCACGGATCGAACGGACCAGTTCCAGCTGCACGTCGAACGGCAGCGACGTGGAAATACCGTTCGGGTACAGCTCATGGGTGGTCAAGCCCTCGGGCTCGATGAACACCTGGTGGCTTTCCTTGTCGGCGAACCGGTGGATCTTGTCTTCGATCGATGGGCAGTAGCGCGGGCCCACACCTTCGATCACGCCCGAATACATCGGCGAGCGGTCGAGGTTCGAGGCAATGATCTCGTGGGTACGCGCGTTGGTATGGGTAATCCAGCAACTGACCTGGCGCGGGTGCATTTCGGCATTGCCCATGAACGACATCACCGGTATGGGCGTATCGCCTGGTTGCTCGGTCATGACCGAAAAATCCACCGAACGACTGTCGATACGTGGTGGCGTACCCGTTTTCAATCGGCCCACGCGCAGTGGTAGCTCGCGCATACGGTGTGCCAGCGCGATCGAAGGCGGATCACCGGCACGACCACCTGAATGGTTTTGCAAGCCGATGTGGATCAGACCGCCAAGGAAGGTACCGGTGGTCAGTACCACCGATTCGGCAAAGAAACGCAGACCCATCTGGGTCACCACGCCTTTGACCTGATCCTGCTCGACGATCAGGTCATCGCAGGACTGCTGGAATATCCACAGGTTTGGCTGGTTCTCCAGGATTTCACGAACCACCGCCTTGTAGATGGCGCGGTCGGCCTGGGCACGGGTTGCCCGTACAGCTGGACCTTTGCGGTTGTTCAGAACGCGGAACTGGATGCCGCTCTTGTCGGTAGCCAATGCCATGGCGCCGCCAAGGGCATCGATCTCTTTGACCAGATGGCTTTTGCCGATACCGCCGATAGCGGGGTTGCAGCTCATGTGACCGAGGGTTTCCACGTTATGGGTCAACAGCAGGGTTTTCACACCCATGCGTGCTGACGCAAGCGCAGCCTCGGTACCGGCATGGCCGCCGCCGATGACGATCACTTCAAAACGGGAAGGGAAATCCACCACGCACCTCGTGCCTGTTTTTGCGAATAGAGAAGGTAAGCCGACAAGTATAGGGACTTACCCCCCCTTAAAGAAACCGTCTGAGCAAATTTTGACCAGTCTGTGGATGAGTGGCACACAACAGAAATCAAAGAAGAGAAATTTATAAAAGCTTTGTTTTTATGTTTATTCTTATGCACAGCCCTATCTGTGGATAAACCTTTGCAGGCGTTGAATTACGTCATGTACAGAGAAATTAAAGCCTGTGGTTGGAGTGGCCTGAGGGGTATGGATAACGTAATTTAGCCTGTGGATTAAATGCCTGTTTACCCACAGGGGGTTTTGTCCTCAGAAAAAAAGCATGCTTATCAACGGAGCTGAAGGCGGGTTTTCCACAGGGCTCCTGAGCGCATTTCCAAGCTTGTGTATGAAAAATTGTGAGCCTGTACTGGCCTTCTCGCAGGTAAACCCGTTCCCACAGGAGGGCGGAACAAGCATGGCAAGCAGGAAGCTTGTGGGTGCTGGCAGGCCGGCGATGGCGCCCGCACGGCAGATGCGTGAATTCCAGGCAAAAAAAAAGCCGCTCCCGAAGAAGCGGCCCTTGGCAGTGCCCGGCTGTGGATTATTTGCCGATACAGAAGCTGGAGAAGATCCGCCCCAGCAAATCATCCGAACTGAATGCCCCGGTGATCTCGCCCAACGCATGCTGGGCCTGACGCAGGTCTTCCGCCAACAGCTCTCCCGCGCCCGCCAGGGTCAGTTGTGCGCGGCCATGCTCCAAGTGCTCACTGGCCTGGCGCAACGCATCCAGGTGGCGCCTGCGGGCGCTGAAACCGCTCTCGGCAGTCTGTTCATAACCCATGCAGGCCTTCAGGTGGTCGCGTAGCAGCTGCAGGCCTGCGTCATTGCCCTTGGCGCTGAGGGTGATCGTGACGTGGCCATCATCACATTGTTCCAGCCCTACCCGCTCGCCACTCAGGTCTGCCTTGTTACGGATCAGCGTAACCTTCGCCGGGTTTGGCCGCTGGTCGAGAAACTCTGGCCACAGGGCAAACGGGTCGCTGGCTTCCGGCGCTGTGGAGTCGACCACCAGCAATACCCGGTCAGCCTCGCCAATGGCCTTCAGCGCCCGTTCCACACCAATCTTTTCCACATGGTCATCGGTGGCCCGCAACCCGGCGGTGTCCACCACATGCAGCGGCATGCCATCAATGTGGATATGTTCGCGCAAAATATCCCGTGTGGTGCCGGCAATGTCGGTGACGATCGCCGCTTCGCGCCCGGCCAGCTGGTTCAGCAGGCTGGATTTACCGGCATTGGGCCTGCCGGCGATAACCACCGTCATGCCGTCGCGCAGCAATGCACCCTGCCCGGCCTCGCGCTGCACGGTGGATAACTCTCGGCGTACGGTATCGAGCATCGACAGCACGTGCCCGTCGGCGAGGAAGTCGATCTCTTCTTCAGGGAAGTCGATCGCTGCCTCGACGTAGATGCGCAATGCGATCAACGCCTCGGTCAAACCATGCACACGCTTGGAGAACTCGCCCTGCAGCGAGCGCAGGGCGTTGCGGGCCGCCTGGCTGGAGCTGGCCTCGATCAGGTCGGCAATAGCTTCGGCCTGCGCCAGGTCGAGCTTGTCGTTGAGGAATGCGCGCTCGCTGAACTCACCTGGGCGGGCCAGCCGACAGCCAACTTGTACACAGCGCTGCAGCAGCATATCCAGCACCACCGGGCCACCGTGGCCCTGCAGCTCAAGCACGTCCTCGCCGGTGAACGAATTGGGCCCGGGGAAGAACAACGCGATCCCTTCGTCCAGTACCAGCCCTTCCTCATCGCGGAAGGGGCCGTAATGGGCGTGGCGCGGGGTAAGCGTACGGCCGGTGATCAATTGCCCAGCCTTGGCGGCCAGGGGCCCGGACAACCTGACAATCCCCACCCCGCCGCGGCCCTGGGCGGTGGCGATGGCTGCGATGGTTTCACGCACAATGTTCATGCTCGAAAGCCTCTACGACAACAACGACAGATAGCAAAAACGCCCCACTAGGGGGCGTTTTTATTCACAGGCTAGCGTAGCAGCCCGTCAGGCAGCAGCTTTTTTCGTGGCTGCTTCGATGCGACGTGTGATGTACCACTGCTGCGAGATCGACAAGCAGTTGTTCACAACCCAGTACAGCACCAGACCCGCTGGGAACCACAGGAAGAAGAAGGTGAAGATGATCGGCATCATTTTCATCACCTTGGCCTGCATCGGATCCGGCGGCGTTGGGTTAAGGCGTTGCTGGATGAACATGGTGGCGCCCATGATGATCGGCAGGATGAAGAACGGATCCTTGATCGACAGGTCGGTAATCCACAGCATCCATGGCGCCTGGCGCATTTCAACGCTTTCCAGCAGCACCCAGTACAGGGCCAGGAACACCGGCATCTGCACCAGGATCGGCAGGCAGCCGCCCAACGGGTTGATCTTCTCTTTCTTGTACAGCTCCATCATCGCCTGGGACATCTTCTGGCGATCATCACCGAAGCGCTCTTTCAACGCGGCGAGTTTCGGTGCAACGGCACGCATGCGCGCCATGGAACGGTAGCTGGCAGCCGACAACGGGAAGAACAGGCCTTTGATCAGCATGGTCAGCACGATGATCGACCAGCCCCAGTTGCCCAGCAGGCTGTGGATATGTTGCAGCAGCCAGAAGATCGGCTGGGCGATGAACCACAGGAAGCCGTAGTCGACGGTCAGTTCCAGGCCTGGGGACAATTCCTTGAGCTTGGACTGGATCTTCGGACCGGCATACAGCATGGCGCTGGTTTCAACCTTGCCACCGGCAGGTACGTTCAGTGCCGGGCCGGTGTAGCCGATGATGTAGTTGCCTTGGCTGTCCTTGCGCGTCTGAACAACGTTGTTGTCCGACTTGGCCGGGATCCACGCGGTCACGAAGTAGTGCTGCAGCCAGGCTACCCAGCCACCAGACACATTTTCTTTCAAATTGCCCTTGTCCATGTCCTTCATCGAGACCTTTTTGTAAGGCTCGGAAGCTGTCCACAGGGCTGCACCCAGGTAGGTGGCGGTGCCGGTCGCAGTGCTCGAAGACGGATCGCCGCTGGCGTCACGCTTGAGCTGGGCAAACATGTTGCCGCTCCACGGCTGGCTGCTCTGGTTGTCGATCAGGTAGCTGACATTCAGGTCGTACTCACCGCGCTTGAAGCTGAAGCGCTTGATGTAGTTGACGCCGTTGTCGCTGAACTTGAGGTCGACCACCAGTTGCTGCTGGCCGTCAGCCAGTTGGTAGCTTTTCTGCTCGGCGGCATACAGTGGGCGGCCGCTGGCGCGGGCATCCGGGCCGTTGGCGCCGGTCAGGCCACTTTGTGCCAGGTAGACACGCTCACCACCATTGTCGAACAACTGGAACGGGATGTCCGGGTGGTCCTGGCGGCGGGGGTATTTCGGCAGGTTCAGCTGGACGATGTCACCACCAACCGGGTCGATAGCCAGCTCAAGGACGTCGGTCTTGACGCGGATCAGGTCCTTGCTGAGTGCGACCGGTGCCAGTTCGGCAGGGCTGGAGTCGGCGTTGGCGCTCGGTACATCGGCGCTGGCACCGTTGTTACCGGCCGGCACGCCATCGGGCAAGCCCGGCGCAACAGTGCTGGCAGCAGTATTCTGAGTCGGCAAGGCAGCTTGGCCGTAGTCATCGTTCCACTTCAGGACCATGACGTAGGACACGACTGCCAGCGCGGCGATCAGGATCGTGCGTTTAATATCCATGATTACTCGGCTATCGAAGAAGTTCGGGAGGAAGGAGCGGGTGGAACGGGGTCGAAACCGCCTGCATTCCACGGATGACAACGCCCCAGGCGACGAACAGCCAGCCACCCACCACGCCACAAGCCATGATTTTCGATGGCTTCGTAGGCGTAACAGGAGCAGCTGGGGAAGAAACGACAGTGGCTGGCCATCAGAGGACTAATGGCGTAACGGTAAAACTGGATCGGAACGAGCGCCAGTTTACGCATCTTGGCTGTCTACCCCTGCGCAATTGGCGGTGACTACTGGTGCTGGGCGGGAGCGCGCCAGGCGTTTCCAGAGTTTGCCAAAGTGTTGGTGCAATTCCGGGTTTTCTACTTCACCCAATCCCTTGCGCGCGACGATCACGATGTCCAGGCCGGCGAGTAACTGCTGGTTCAGACGAAAGGAATCGCGCATCAAGCGCTTGAGGCGATTGCGTTGAACGGCGAGTTTGACGCTTTTCTTGCCGATCACCAGGCCCAGCCGTGGGTGATCGAGGCCGTTCTCGCGAGCAAGGATAAGCAGGTTTTTCCCTGGAACCTTGCCGGTTGGGGAGTCGAAGACCGCTTTGAAATGCCGGGGTGTAAGCAGTCGCTTTTCCCGACTGAAGTCCTGACTCACCACCTGTGCCGAAAAATCAAATGGCCAGACGCTTACGGCCTTTGGCACGACGACGCGACAGAACAGCGCGGCCGTTCTTGGTAGCCATACGGGCACGGAAACCGTGAGTGCGCGCGCGCTTGATGGTGCTTGGTTGGAAAGTACGTTTCATGGCGTGTTACCTGGTTTGTCGACGACGGGCCGGGATGGCCCCCTTTTTACGAGACCGGCGATTCTAGAGAAAGCAAGCCCGTAGGTCAATTTCCAACCAGTCTTTCCCTATAGAGCATGTGATGGACGGCACTGCTCGGCCATGACCCCCAGGGTGCTTGATCGAAGGTACGCCTTGGGGACAACATGAAAAAAAGAAGAGAGATATAAAAAGCTTTTCTGATAAACCTATAAAGCTTAGGTGGATAACTTTCTGTGGATAACCTACTCAAGGCCACGGTTAATGGGATGTACAGCGTTTCATAAGTATGTTGTGAAGCCGTGCTGCACTTGTTTCGTAGGTGGTCGCAACCTGTGGATTAAATAGCCTGTTATGCACATGTGAATTATCCACAGGCTACAACTCAGGGTTGTGCATAGCCCTCATGGCGGGTTATCCACAGAGCTTATCAACACCGCCTTCATGCCAATCTGGTCGATAAATGGCTGATTTGTCATGGTTACTCATGTGTCCACATGTGGATAACTGGACGCTCGACCGGTACAATGGCGGTTTGTTTTTGCCTCATCCGGCTTTCAAACTCAGGGGATATCCGTGTCAGTGGAACTTTGGCAGCAGTGCGTGGAGCTTCTGCGCGATGAACTGCCTGCCCAGCAATTCAACACCTGGATCCGTCCGCTACAGGTCGAAGCCGAAGGCGACGAGTTGCGCGTCTATGCGCCTAACCGTTTCGTTCTCGATTGGGTCAATGAAAAGTACCTGGGCCGCTTGCTCGAATTGTTGGGCGAGAACGGCAGCGGCATAGCACCTGCCCTTTCCTTATTAATAGGCAGCCGCCGCAGCTCGGCCCCGCGCGCCGCGCCCAACGCGCCGGTCAGTGCTGCGGTCGCCGCTTCACAGGCGCAGACCCAGGCTAAAAGCCAGACCCTCAAGGCTGCGCCTGCTGCGGCTACCCTCGAACCTGCAGCAGTAACGGTTACCGAATCTGTTCCGATGGATGAAATGGCCGAGCCGTCTTCGCGCGACAGCTTCGATGCCATGGCTGAGCCGGCCGCTGCGCCAGCCACCAGTGGCAGGGCCGAACAGCGCACCGTACAGGTTGAAGGTGCGCTCAAGCACACCAGCTATCTGAACCGAACCTTCACCTTCGATACCTTTGTCGAGGGTAAGTCGAACCAGCTGGCGCGCGCAGCGGCCTGGCAGGTCGCAGACAACCCCAAGCATGGCTACAACCCGTTGTTCCTTTATGGCGGAGTGGGTCTGGGTAAAACCCACCTTATGCATGCTGTGGGTAACCACCTGCTGAAGAAGAACCCGAACGCCAAGGTTGTGTACCTGCATTCGGAGCGCTTCGTCGCAGACATGGTCAAGGCGCTGCAGCTCAATGCCATCAACGAATTCAAGCGTTTCTACCGTTCGGTAGATGCGCTGCTGATTGACGATATCCAGTTCTTTGCCCGCAAGGAGCGCTCCCAGGAAGAATTCTTCCACACCTTCAACGCGCTGCTTGAGGGTGGCCAGCAGGTCATCCTGACCTCCGACCGCTACCCCAAAGAGATCGAAGGCCTGGAAGAGCGCTTGAAGTCGCGCTTTGGCTGGGGCCTCACGGTTGCCGTAGAGCCGCCAGAGCTGGAGACGCGTGTAGCCATCCTCATGAAGAAGGCTGACCAGGCCAAGGTCGAACTGCCGCATGATGCAGCGTTCTTCATCGCCCAGCGTATCCGTTCCAACGTTCGCGAACTGGAAGGTGCGCTGAAGCGGGTGATCGCTCACTCGCATTTCATGGGGCGCGATATCACCATCGAGCTGATCCGCGAATCGCTGAAGGACCTTCTGGCCCTGCAGGACAAGCTGGTCAGTGTGGATAACATTCAGCGTACCGTCGCCGAATACTACAAGATCAAGATCTCCGATTTGCTGTCCAAGCGACGGTCGCGTTCCGTGGCGCGCCCTCGCCAGGTGGCCATGGCGCTGTCCAAAGAGCTGACCAACCACAGCTTGCCGGAAATCGGCGACATGTTTGGCGGGCGCGACCATACGACCGTGCTGCACGCCTGTCGCAAGATCAACGAATTGAAGGAATCCGACGCGGATATCCGCGAGGACTACAAGAACCTGCTGCGAACGCTGACGACCTGATGGCCGTGTGCGCAGCTAATTGAAGGCAAGGGACTAGACCATGCATTTCACCATTCAACGCGAAGCCCTGTTGAAACCCCTGCAACTGGTCGCCGGTGTCGTCGAGCGCCGTCAGACCTTGCCGGTCCTGTCCAACGTGTTGCTGGTCGTGCAAGGCCAGCAACTGTCGTTGACCGGTACCGACCTGGAAGTCGAACTGGTAGGCCGCGTGCAACTGGAAGAGCCGGCTGAGCCTGGCGAGATCACTGTCCCGGCGCGCAAGCTGATGGACATCTGCAAAAGCCTGCCCAATGACGCCCTGATCGATATCAAAGTCGACGAGCAGAAACTGTTGCTCAAGGCCGGCCGTAGCCGTTTCACCTTGTCCACCCTGCCTGCAAACGACTTCCCCACAGTGGAAGAAGGCCCAGGTTCGCTGACCTGCAACCTGGAACAGAGCAAGCTGCGCCGCTTGATCGAGCGCACCAGCTTCGCCATGGCTCAGCAGGATGTGCGCTACTACCTCAACGGCATGCTGCTTGAGGTTTCCCGCAACACCCTGCGTGCAGTGTCTACCGACGGTCACCGCCTGGCCCTGTGCTCCATGACGGCGCCCATCGAGCAAGACGACCGTCACCAGGTCATCGTGCCCCGCAAAGGTATCCTGGAGTTGGCGCGCTTGCTGACCGACCCAGAAGGCATGGTCAGCATCGTGCTCGGCCAGCACCACATTCGTGCGACCACTGGCGAGTTCACCTTTACCTCCAAGCTGGTAGACGGCAAATTCCCCGACTATGAGCGCGTATTGCCCAAAGGCGGCGACAAGGTGGTGGTTGGCGATCGTCAGGCGTTGCGTGAGGCATTCAGCCGTACCGCGATTCTTTCCAACGAGAAGTACCGCGGTATTCGCCTGCAGCTGGCTGCTGGCCAATTGAAGATTCAGGCCAATAACCCCGAGCAGGAAGAGGCGGAAGAAGAAATCAGTGTGGACTACGATGGTAGCTCGCTGGAAATCGGCTTCAACGTCAGCTATCTGCTGGATGTGCTGGGCGTGATGACCACTGAGCAAGTTCGTCTGATCCTGTCTGACTCCAACAGCAGTGCGCTGCTGCAGGAAGCCGGGAATGATGATTCTTCCTACGTTGTCATGCCGATGCGCCTGTAACCTGTAGCAGGCGACATGTCCCTTCGACGTATCATGGTCACCGCGGTGCGCAACCTGCACCCGGTGACGCTCTCACCCTCCCCCCGCATCAATATCCTTTACGGCGCCAACGGCAGTGGCAAGACCAGTGTGCTGGAAGCCGTGCACTTGCTTGGATTAGCGCGCTCATTCCGCAGCACCCGTTTGAACCCGGTCATACAGTACGAACAGGCTGCCTGTACCGTGTTTGGTGAGGTGCAATTGACGGAGGGCGGCACCTGTAACCTCGGTGTGTCCCGCGAGCGCCAAGGGGACTTTACCATTCGCATCGATGGGCAGAACGCTCGTAGCGCTGCGCAGTTGGCAGAGCTGCTGCCGTTGCAGCTCATCAATCCGGACAGCTTTCGGCTACTGGAGGGCGCACCAAAAATTCGTCGCCAGTTCCTGGATTGGGGAGTGTTCCACGTGGAACCTCGCTTCCTACCCGCTTGGCAACGGCTGCAGAAGGCGCTGCGGCAGCGGAACTCATGGTTGCGGCATGGTACACTTGACCCAGCTTCGCAAGCCGCCTGGGACCGGGAACTGTGCCTGGCCAGTGCGGAAATAGATGAATACCGTCGCAATTATATCAAGGCCTTGAAGCCCGTCTTCGAGCGAACCCTGAGCGAACTGGTCGAACTGGACGGGTTGACCCTGAGCTACTATCGAGGCTGGGACAAGGACCGGGAACTGCAAGAAGTACTCGCCTCCTCTCTCCTTCGCGATCAGCAAATGGGCCATACCCAAGCCGGTCCGCAGCGCGCTGATCTGCGTCTTCGCCTAGCTGCCAATAATGCAGCCGACATTTTGTCGCGTGGTCAGCAAAAGCTGGTGGTGTGCGCACTGCGCATTGCCCAAGGCCACCTCGTCAGCCAGGCTCGCCGCGGTCACTGTATTTATCTCGTGGATGACTTGCCGTCCGAACTCGACGACCAGCACCGCCGCGCTCTGTGCCGCTTGCTTGAAGAATTACGCTGCCAGGTGTTCATCACCTGTGTAGATCACGAATTACTGAGGGAAGGCTGGCAGACGGAAACGCCAGTTGCTTTGTTCCACGTGGAACAAGGCCGTATCACCCAGACCCACGACCATCGGGAGTGAAGGCATGAGCGAAAATCAAACGTACGACTCCTCCAGCATCAAGGTGCTGAAAGGTTTGGATGCCGTACGCAAGCGTCCCGGCATGTACATTGGCGACACCGATGATGGTAGCGGCCTGCACCACATGGTCTTCGAAGTGGTCGACAACTCGATCGACGAAGCCCTCGCCGGTCACTGCGATGACATCACTGTCATTATTCACCCGGACGAATCCATCAGTGTCCGCGACAACGGTCGCGGCATTCCGGTCGATGTGCATAAAGAAGAAGGTGTTTCCGCCGCTGAGGTCATCATGACCGTCCTGCACGCCGGCGGTAAGTTTGACGATAACTCCTACAAAGTCTCCGGCGGTTTGCACGGTGTTGGGGTTTCGGTCGTAAACGCCCTCTCCGAGAAGCTGGTATTGACCGTTCGCCGCAGCGGCAAGATCTGGGAACAGACCTACGTTCACGGTGTTCCACAAGCGCCGATGGCGGTTGTGGGTGACAGCGAAACCACGGGCACCCATATCCATTTCAAGCCTTCGGCTGAAACCTTCAAGAACATCCATTTCAGCTGGGACATCCTGGCCAAGCGGATTCGCGAACTGTCGTTCCTCAACTCGGGCGTCGGCATTCTGCTGAAAGATGAGCGCAGTGGTAAGGAAGAGTTCTTCAAATACGAAGGTGGCCTGCGAGCGTTCGTTGAGTACCTGAACACCAACAAGACGCCGGTCAACAACCAGGTGTTCCACTTCAATGTGCAGCGCGAGGATGGCGTAGGTGTTGAAGTTGCCCTGCAATGGAACGACAGCTTCAACGAAAACCTGCTGTGCTTTACCAACAACATTCCGCAGCGTGATGGTGGTACCCACCTGGTGGGCTTCCGTTCCTCGCTGACCCGTAGCCTTAACAACTACATCGAGCAGGAAGGTCTGGCGAAGAAGAACAAGGTAGCCACCACTGGCGACGATGCCCGTGAAGGCCTGACCGCGATCATTTCGGTGAAGGTCCCGGACCCTAAATTCAGCTCACAGACTAAAGACAAGTTGGTTTCCTCGGAGGTGAAAACCGCCGTTGAGCAGGAAATGAACAAGTACTTTGCCGACTTCCTGCTGGAGAACCCCAACGAGGCCAAGGCCGTCGTTGGCAAGATGATCGACGCTGCGCGTGCTCGGGAAGCGGCCCGCAAAGCCCGTGAAATGACCCGTCGCAAGGGCGCGTTGGACATTGCCGGCTTGCCGGGCAAATTGGCGGACTGCCAGGAAAAGGACCCTGCCCTTTCTGAGCTGTACCTGGTGGAGGGTGACTCCGCAGGTGGCTCCGCCAAACAGGGCCGTAACCGCCGTACCCAGGCGATCCTGCCGCTGAAGGGGAAGATCCTCAACGTCGAGAAGGCGCGCTTCGACAAGATGATCTCGTCCCAGGAAGTAGGCACGCTGATCACGGCGCTGGGGTGTGGCATTGGCCGCGAAGAGTACAACATCGATAAATTGCGTTATCACAACATCATCATCATGACCGATGCTGACGTTGACGGTTCGCACATCCGTACCTTATTGCTGACCTTCTTCTTCCGCCAATTGCCGGAGCTTGTCGAGCGCGGCTACATCTACATTGCCCAGCCGCCGCTGTACAAGGTCAAGCGAGGTAAGCAGGAGCAGTACATCAAAGACGACGAGGCCATGGAAGAGTACATGACCCAGTCGGCCCTGGAAGATGCCAGCCTGCACTTGGACGAGTCGGCGCCAGCGGTTGCCGGTGTACAACTGGAAAACCTGGTCAACGAATTCCGCGGCGTGATGAAAACGCTCAAGCGTCTGTCGCGCTTGTACCCAGAAGACATCACCGAGCATTTCATCTACCTGCCGGAAGTGACCGTCGAGCAATTGGGCGATCATGCTGCGATGCAAGCCTGGCTGGTGAAGTTCCAGGCGCGCCTGAGCAACAGCCAGAAGTCCGGCCTTGGTTATCAGGCTAGCCTGCGCGAAGACAAAGAGCGCAATGTGTGGCTGCCGGAAGTGGAAGTGACCTCCCACGGCCTGGCCAGCTACGTCACGTTCAACCGCGACTTCTTTGGCAGCAACGACTACCGTACGGTCGTGAAGCTGGGGGCCAACCTTTCTACCCTGCTGGGCGAAGGTGCTTATGTGCAGCGCGGCGAGCGCCGCAAGGCGGTCAGCGAGTTCAAGGAAGCACTGGACTGGCTGATGAACGAAAGCACCAAGCGGCATACTATCCAGCGATACAAAGGGCTGGGTGAGATGAACCCTGAGCAACTGTGGGAAACCACCATGGACCCAACCGTGCGCCGGATGCTCAAGGTCACCATCGAAGATGCCATCGCTGCCGACCAGATCTTCAACACCCTGATGGGTGATGCGGTCGAACCACGCCGTGACTTCATCGAGAGCAATGCCCTGTCGGTTTCTAACCTGGACTTCTGACCGGCTGTAGGTTCACAGAAAAGCTGCACGTTTTCACAAATAGATGACCGGCCGGGCCCGAATCTTAGTCTCTGCCGGTCACCATCAAGCCCGCATTAGCGGGCTTTTTTTTGCTTCCAATTCCTGTGGGCACCCTGCCCCCCAACGGCTGGTCTGAGGCTGGCCACCTGCGTATGGATTGTGGAAAGGAAGATCAGGCCGAAGGGCTCGGCGGATGAATCTGTAAGGGAGTAGCGAATCCAGCAAGTATTTAATATTGCACCGGAATACAAGTAGATTAATTAAATCTGCCTGTATTAATTTAATACATAACAAGAAACTGTAAGAAACACAAAATTGGCTAGTTGGATTAAATGTAGATTTCAATGGGATGTTGGAATAAGATCTATGACTGCATTTTGTAGCTTCCAGACTGGATGTCTACGCGAATCAGACAGTTGAAGCAAAAACCTAAGATCAAACAGAAACTGCTGGTGCGGTGACAAGCGTCTTGCTTAGAAAGAAAGAGATCAAGGCGATCTCCGGAAATTCTGATTAGTCATTAAATCCAGACCATTCCAGCAGAAAGTGGAGGCCCAAATGTAGAAAAACGCGACCAAAACCGAGAGGTTCTGACCGCGCTTAGCGAAGCGGACTTGCGACGTAGGAAACCGCAATGTCTGCTTTTTCGAAGCCCCTGTCAATCCTCTCCCATCTTTTCGACCTTAGCGAGGCTACTCGACGGCACAGTGTTGCCTGTCGAAAGGCCTCACTTCGCCCGCCCTGCGCCTTGATTTTTTGGCGCAGCGTCGGCGCTCGTTTCGAGATTTTCGGAGGTGTTTCATGACAGTACGAAAGGTGGTCACGCGGCGATCCAACCATTACCGCGGCTACTTCCCATCGCTCAAAAATAAAAAGCCTGTGCCCTGGGAGTCCCAGCTCGAAGGCGCTCTTTTTCGGCTTCTTGAGCTGTCTCCTGCGGTCATCGGCTACGTCCCCCAGCCCAGTGAGGAACGTGTTCCATCGCTCCAGGGCTACTTCAAATATTACCCAGACGTACAGGTTTTCCTCGCGGATGGGCGCGAGTGGTGGTTTGAAGTGAAGCCTCACGACCGACTGAAGATAGCCAGCGTCAGGCAGCGACTGGATGCCGCTGAGCGCTACTTCAACGCCACCGGCCGTAACTTTTCAGTGATCACTGAGAAGTTAGTTGAAGGTGAGCCCCTGGCTACCAATCTTCGAAGGCTGATGTATCACCGGCGCGGTCCAGAGCTTTCGCGTCAAATGTTGGAGGAGGTAATCGCCGCCTTCAACGAAAGGCCGCCCATGACCCTTGCAGATTTGCTCTGCGTGGTTGGTGTCAGCAAAGCCTGGCGCTTGTTAGGCCTTGGGGTGGTTGGCATTGACCTTGATAAGCCAATCGAGACCGACTCCCCGGTCTTCCTGCAGGGAGGGCACCGTCATGCAAACCTTTTCCCTTAGGGTGAAATTGGTCGTCATCGTTCGTGGCGTGCTGATGGTGCTTGAGAAGAGGCTTATTGACCGGAAGCTGCTCTTTTTCGATGAGCTTGGTGAGCCAACGAAGCTATCCGAGAAGGAGTTCTATGAGGCCTACGAGAAGCGCGAGATCGAGATTTCCGCTGATCAGCCTTATCTCGGGAAGGTTCCGTATGTACGGAATATCCCTCCAGATATTTCATGCTTCCCCAAAAAACATGGGGATGAGGCATTGCGTCGACGCAAGTATCTGGACGCATTAACCAAGCGTGGTCAAAACAAGCTGCCGGGTGACGAAGACATGATCAAGTACCTTAGAAAAATCGCCAAGAAAATTGGGGATGCATGCGCACCCTCGGTTTCTACTATTCGGCGTTGGGCCGCCAAATACATTGGTCAGAACGTAGTAAAGCTGATCCCTCAGCATGCAAAAAAGGGCCGGGCTCCCGCGATACAGGGCGAGCTCGAAGTTATTCTCGAAGGGGTGATTAATAGCACCTACCTGCGGGATACGATTCCTGCGGTCAGCGTGGTCGTTTCAGAATTTGAGGACCAGATTAAAGAAAGGAACAAAAGTCGTTTGCCCTCGGATCAGCTC
This sequence comes from Pseudomonas sp. PARCl1, assembly GCF_947311875.1. Taxonomy (NCBI): domain Bacteria; kingdom Pseudomonadati; phylum Pseudomonadota; class Gammaproteobacteria; order Pseudomonadales; family Pseudomonadaceae; genus Pseudomonas; species Pseudomonas sp. PARCl1. The sequence goes on along the minus strand of NZ_CAMZMX010000013.1, from coordinate 34,897 downwards.
AAGATCCCAAGCGGAATGACTGTCCGAAGGTACATCGCCAAGCTGGATCCGTATCTTGTGGATAAGGAGAGGCTTGGAAAACACGCAGCAGACAAAAAGCACCGCGTTGCGGCGGGTGTCCTACGTGTCCATGAGATTTTGGAACGGTGGGAGATTGATCACACGCTATTGGACGTACAGCTTGTGGATGAAACCTCGGGGCTGTGTATTGGGCGCCCCTATTTGACGATCGTCCTGGACCGCTTCTCTCGAATGGTGATGGGATATCTGCTTCACCTGTCGGCGCCAAATACGGAAACCGTGCTTCGTGTGATCGAACGCTCAATCCGCCCAAAGGCCGAACTGCTCAAGCGTTTTCCTAAAGTGAGAAATGAATGGTGGGCACGTGGGCTGCCGGCTCGCATCGTCCCAGACAACGCGGCGGAATTTCACGCGGGTGATCTCATCATGGGGTTCAACGAGTTGGGTATCGAGATCATGTATCCCGCTTCTAGGGCCCCTCAAAGGAAAGGTGCTGTAGAACGCTTTTTCAGCACACAGAACCTGGGGCTTATCCACAACCTCCCGGGTACCACCTTCTCGAATATCCAGCAGCGTGGCGATTACGACTCGGAGAAGAATGCATGCTTCACGCTCGCTCAATTGGAAGCGGTGGTAGTGAAATGGATCGTCGATGGTTACCACCAGACTCCTCATCGGGGGCTGGCCAACAGGACACCGGCTCAAGTCTGGGGGACTAGCGAAGCGAACCATGTCATCAGCCTTCCCGTCGACCTGGATTCGTTGGAGTGCATTCTGGCCAAGCGGGCCTCGGTGAAGGTTCACCATTACGGCATCGAGGTTGCCAAAGTGGGCTACCACTCTACGGAACTTGCTGAGCTCCGTATGCGTTTGGCAGACGGAGAAAAGGTAAACGTCCGCTATCGAGACGAAGCCGGGCACGTTTGGGTTCACGACCGCTTCAGAAACTTGTTCTTCAAAGTGCCCGCCAAAGATGAGCGAATGGCCGGTAAGAGCAGGGAGGTGTGGAAGGCTGCCGAGAAAGCGCTGCGAGAAAAATACAATGAGCAGCCTAGCTTCGAGGCTACGCACAGGTGCTACCAGGAAATTATGGAGGATGCAGACGAGGCCCGCCGTTCGCAGACGCTCAGAAAACGGCGCGCAGCTGCCATAGCGAAGATTGACAAGGAGGGTCGAGTGACCGAAAGCACGCCTCCACCCAAGGTACTCGCTGAAGTGGAATGGACCGGTGACTCTATTCCTAACATTCCGCCAGCAGCCTTCAAGGTCTCGGTTCGTCGCCCTGCTGGGAGTTCTAAGCCATGAACGCCATCGATCTGTACGAATGCTATGAGCATGGTGAATACAGCTTTACGCTCCGCGATCGTTTTATTCACAGCCCTCAAGTCGAGCGAGCGTTGACGCGACTAGGAGAAATCCACGGCGATAGTCGGCGTACCAGAGCAAGTAAAGGGTTGCTGATCCACGGCCCAAGCGGTGTGGGCAAGAGCACATTGGTTAAGGAGTACATTCGGTCACTGGAGGAATCGGAGAGTCATGACCCGCAGAAGCGGGCAGTTCTGTTCGTTGAGATGCCTTCGTCTCCTACTAAGAAGAACCTGGCAGCAGCCATTTTGGCAGAGTTGAAGGATCCTTTTGCTGAGGCACGAGGACATTCGGCTGAGGTTAAATTTGCACGCGTAGTCCTCCTCCTGAAGAACCTTGGCGTGGAGATGTTGGTACTCGATGAGGCGCAGCATCTGGTCGATTATCGTCGTAACGGTGCGTATGAGGCAGCAGACTGGATCAAGAGTCTGATGAATGAAACCAGTATCGCTTTTGTTCTGATTGGGCTGAAGCGCACCGAAAATCTCCTGCTAGCAAACGAGCAACTGCGACGCAGGTTTTCGGCCACGGTGGCATTCGATCGCTTCACCTTCTCCGCTAATGCGTCTCTTCATTTCGTGATGTTGTTGCAGGCAATCGAGGGCGAACTGCCTATTCAAACCATCAGTTTTGTTGAGCCAGCGATGATTAGACGCTTTTACCTGGCTTCCTATGGATTGATCGACTACCTCATAAAGATTGTGGACAGGGCTGTTTGGCTGGTTCAAGTCCAGGACCTTGCCGGGATTGAACTTCCGGTGCTTGCCCAGGCTTTTGAGGACGAGGTTTGGAGCTACGCCACCGAGGAGCGAAACCCCTTCAGTGCGAGCTTCAATTTCCAGCCTCTGTTCGGCAAGCGGGAGCCGTTTGAGACGTTCGAAGAGAGCAATACCTGACGGCCAAGGGCCGGGCTTATCAGCCCGGCTCTACTCCCCTGATTTTTATGTCTTCGATTTTATGGATGTGTAGGAATGTTTGGTCTTTTAATCAACCCACGACCACACCACGACGAAAGTCTTTTGGGGTACCTACAGCGCTTGGCGAAAGCCAACGGATTACCCAGAAAGGAACTGCTCACAGCCTTTGCACGAGCCGACGAGACTGATGTTGCGGACTGGCTGCAGATGATGGAAGGACCACTGAGCTGGCCTACGGTCGCTGCTGAGTTTCGTGATCCTAGGCCCAAGGGGGTCAAGTTATGGACGACTCATCACGCGCGGTACTGTCCGATCTGTTTGGGTGAGGCCGGTTATTGGAGAGAAAGCTGGGGCTTGACGCTGGTTACGACGTGTTCTGTCCACGGCACTGAACTCCATGGACGGTGCCCCAACTGTTTGAAGGAAACCGATCCAAGCGCGATGAGTGCGAATTGTTGCCAAGCGTGTGGCACCTCTTTGTGCGGGACCAATTTTGAGATCGCGCCTGCGAGTGATACAGCCGCCTGGCTCACCTCTGGCTTTGAAGATAGGTTTTACGCCGACTCGTTGCCTGCTGATGCGGGATTGGCTGCCCTCACCTACGGACAGTTTCACGAGTTGTCATCGCGTCTCGCTGTCAGAAGTTTGCCTACGGAAAGAACCCAGCCGCTGAAGGTTGCTGATTCGGGTTCGCTAGAGATATCGCGGCTTATGGCAAACGCGGCGGGCGTGGTTCTCATGAACTGGCCTCTCGCATTCAGAGAACTGCTGAGTGGCCTCAAGGCAGTCCATTCCGATAACGAACATTGGACGCTCAGCAGATCGTTCGGCCCGATATACCAAGACATCCACCGTGATCTGGATGACCCTTGTTTTGACTTTCTTCGTCGAGAGTTCGAATCATTTCTGCAGCATGCGTGGGAAGCACCGTTAGCGAAGCGAAATCGCAATTTGAGTGTGGAGACGATTGAGAGACATCGTTGGGTGTCCTTCGCTTCGGCTGCTGAAGCTTGTGGTCTCGGGGTATCAGTCGTAAAACGCCTTCATCAGCAGGGGCAAATCGCCTATCGGGAGAAGCCCCATGAAGATCGTATTTTTACGGTCGTGGACCTGGATCAGTTGAAGGTAATCTCGCAGCAAATCCAGGGCGCGGTTGATATGAAACAAACCGTGAATTTGCTAAGCCTCTGTCACACGCGGGTTAGGCAGCTGCTGGCTGCTGGCACCCTCCAGTTCTTTGGTGGAGAACCGCGCCCAGGCGAAAGGTGGCTCATTGACCGCCGCTCGATCAACGAAATGATTGATGAGAAGCTGCCCACCAGCACTGACCAGAGTCTGGTGACGATCAACTACTTGGCCAAACATTCTCTGCCCAAGGGCGGTGGGCTGATCGAGTTAATTCAGGCAATCCGTGCAGGTGAACTTCGTGCCTACCGACAGGCCGAGACTGGCCCGGTTGGCGTGGGGGCGTGGTTACTCAAGGCGCAAGAGTTTGCATCGTGGCAACAAGCCCGAACAGGGGGCAAGGGCTTAACCCTACCCGGTTTATCAGTGGTCAAAGCAGCTGCGCTATTGGGTGTCAAAGAAGAATGCGCTTACGCGTTTGTTCGGCTTGGCCTGCTTTGGAGCACCAACGTCGAACACGGCAGGCGTACGCAACTGGTGGTTAAGCCCCAAGCCATCGATAGATTCAGGCGAGGCTACATTTTGGGACCGGAGATCGCTGTGTACCTGGGAACGTCGACCAAGGAAGCGTTCAAACTCCTTTGGGAGGCCAGGTTTCGCCCTGTTGCGGGGCCATCCATTCCAAACGCGGCTTGCCGGCAGTATGTTTGGGTGAGAAGCAAAAAGCTGATCGATTACCTCGCAAGTGAAGCCGCCCAGATCGACGATCCTGAAGCCATCACGTTTTTATCCACACCGATCGCTCAGCCTCGTGATTGCCGATTCAGGCATGTGGGATCAAGATAGTTAGCACGCTTCCTTTCTTGATTGCTAAAATCATCGAACCCATTTTGGAGAATCTTATGTCCCGTCTCGCTGAATTCCGCCTGCTCGAACAACAGCTCGCAGCCCAACTGGCAGAGCTGGAAGCGCTGAAAAATGACTCTGCCCTGAAGCAGGAAATGGAATTTGAAACGAAGCTGCGCAGTTTGCTCAACGAGTACGGCTACGGTCTGCGCCAAGTGGTGATGATCCTCGATCCGCAAGCGGTGCCTCCAGCTTCGAATGCCCCAAAGGCACTTCGGAAAGCACGCGTGGTGAAGGTCTACAAGAATCCGCACAGCGGTGAGATCGTTGAAACCAAGGGTGGTAATCAGCGCACACTCAAGGCCTGGAAAGACGAGTATGGCGCTGAGGTAGTAGAGTCTTGGCTCGCCAACTGATTGCACTGCAGGCGGCTTCTGGCACGAGATAAATCGTGGTGCGCCCCGAATGCGAATTCCCATTCTGGGGCGTGACGAAATTTTCTGCGGGTGGTGGTGACACACAGTTTATGCGCATTAAATAGAGGTCCACTTCAAAAAATGGACTCCAAAATGCGTAACGCTCTCGTTTCAATCTCAGTGAACACCATCGCGAGCCTCCTGACTGCGCTCGTGCTTCACTGGATCACTCCCCCTCCTACTGACCCGTCGATTCGACTAATCACTGTGTCAAGCTGCGCATCCCAAAGCGCTGCGTAGCTGAGTGATCTGTAAGCGTCCGGTCAAGTCACCTTCCGAACTCCAGCATTAAGGGAGATGGTGTCTGCGTATCTTCAAGCGGGCGCGATCACCTTTGTCGTCAGGATTTCCATGCGTCAACGAAGCTATCGGCTCCCGGCGTCACCGAAATAATCATCCTTTGCGACCAGACCAAGATCATCGGTGAAATCCTGGCCATCCTCGCTGAACAGATTTTGAGTCCGCCGCTCCTGCTTGAGGTAAGCCAATGTTTGGAAGAAGCAATCCTCACACAGGTGCAGTTCATAGCGCTCCCCATCATGGGCAGTACCATAGCCCCAGTGTGCTTGTAGGGCGCCGAACTGATTCCCGCCAGTATCCAAGCGGGTGGAGCAACGGCACACATCGCACACGACGTCTATAACGGTCTCGACTTCGACTCTTCCGGTTATTTTCATCGCTGACTCCTACAAGCGCCTCTGACTTTCGCGTTCAGCATGCTACCTCCAGGACGGAGCGTAGGCTTGCCATTGTAGTCTCCATTGTGTGAATCCATAGCCGTTCTTTAACGGTCATGATCATGGAATGTAGTGGTCACTTCCATGCCAATGGCTACTCAGATCAAAGTGATCTGGCCTTTAGGGCCCGCGCAGGTCGGTCAGGCATGCTTTGGGCGGGCTTCAAACCAGTGGGTGACCACCAAAAGGGTCAGTTAGGCCTACTGCTGCCTATCCTCGCTCGTTACCATCCAGAGACCCTCTATTGATACGGTTTCAGCAAAGATGGATATCTATAAGCTCCGCATCGAAGACACAGAAAGCAAGATCATCGACAAGGAAGGTTTCGAGGCCGAGACCTTCCGCAGAGATCCGTGGTACCAGCCTGGAAGTGCGGGCAAGCTAGCTCAGTTTGCTGTATGCCCGGCATGCGACAACCCTGTCCAGCTGGTTGGGCTGTATGAGCTACCGCCTAACGTGAAGAACCCATTCGGGAAACATGCTACTAAGAGCATTCGCGGCATCGCTCCATTTGATAGTGAGGCCCGTAACGATTGCCCGTACTTCCAGCCTCGCCAGCACAAGAAAACAGAACGAAAAACCAGGTTTGACGGTGTTCCGCGGAAGATTCTCAAGCTGTTGATAGAACAGTTCGATCGCGTGGTTTACATCCTGGAGAAAGAGACCCAACTGGTCCTTTCCGAGAATGCGTTGAGAGGCATGCTGCAGCGTTACAAGGGAGAGCGTGGCTACCTCTATACCGGCGCGACGCTTCGCAATGTGCCATGGATCTTTGCTTACATGTCGGACGCCACCCGCCTGTTTGGCCAGAAGGTCAGTGGAAATGCTGAACTGGTAAAAGCTATTGCCTCTGAGGTACCGGGGGCAGAAATTAGCAGCACCGGTCGGCTGGAATCGAAGAAGGTGCCTGGTTCGAAGGCGGCATATTTTGATCTCAAAATGAGTTTCATCCGCCATCGAATCGTCAAAGACAGTGAAGCGTCCGGCTTGGTTGAAAGCATGGAGTTTGTGGTGTCACAGCCTCGCAGAGGTGAGCTTGAGCACATTCACAAGGAAGTCATCAAATTCGATTCGGCTTGGTTCGAATCCCTTATCCGGATGCCGGTTGATCATCCTTATCGCAGAATGGATAGAGTGAAGATGGCCCGGGAGGAACTGGGCGATCTGCTGGAGCTGCCTCAAGCCTGAGGGGCCCTGCTGTAAACCACTTTTTTTCACTGTAAACCACAGTGGTTTACAGTTGAAAAAAGTGGTTTACAACTCAGCTACGGCACGCGCCCTGGCGACTCCCCAGGCCAACGCGCTCGTCATTGATTCGTTCGGCCTGGTGTCGAACGCTTCCTCGTACAGAGCGGTTCCCGACGGCGCGTACACACCGATAAACAGCTGCGTTGCGCCTATCCGCGAAAGCCTTACCTGCACGTCGAGATAAGATCCGTCATTCAGGATCTCTTCGTGAGTCCGGTGATGAAGCGTAGGATCTGCCCAGCTCCAATAAACATCTCCGCGCAAACGCATGCAGCCCCCTGCAACCGATGGATAGCGATGGATTCCAAGCTAGCCAAAGCGAGGCGGCAATCAAGCCGATCTAAGCTGTTTGTGAGTCGCGCCCGACAAGTGACCACCTTGGATGACTTCGAACTGCCCCAACCGATCACGCAAAGCAGAAGACTCACGACTGGGTCCGATTGATCAGCGAGACAGTCGGGAAGGTTTGCACACAGCCCAAACAAAAAAGCAGCTCCCGAGAGCTGCTTTTTTCTTACTCCCCCTTTTTGTGCTTGTGGGGTTTCAGGTCCGGATGGTCCTTCTGCTTTTCAGGGGTGACTCGCTGCCTTTTGTCCGGAGTGCCATCTTCATTGGTGCGCTTTGGGCCTGGCTTGATGCTCATGCAAAACTTCCTTTTCCGCTTGGGTTGTTGAATGCAGCTATGTAATTAGTCCAGCTTCTCTCAGCTGTCAAAGCAGGCTGGTGCAGAACCGCCTGGCCGATGATCCGGTCCACATCGAACATTCAGAGGCCAGAATAAGAGCCTCCGGCCAAGGGCTTGCAAGGGGCTGTAAAATCCAGCGCTGAGCGATACGAAGACGTCTGGACGTTCATCATGCCGAGCACGGTGTGGAACAGGTTGTCGTGGCTCAGCGGTGACGTGGTTTGAGCTTTCAAACAACCCACGTTGACCTTTTCACTCTTCGCGAGCGAGTCAGACATCCAAAGTACTAACGGCACCTTAGTTTGCTCGTCAGGAGCCATCGCGTAAGGCAGCCCATGCAGATAGAGCCCACCCTCCCCCAGCGATTCGCCGTGGTCCGAAACGTACATCAGCGCAGTGTCGAACTTGGTGTTGGCCGCCAGGATATCGATGAGATTTGCAGTCACATAATCGGTGTAGAGGATTGAGTTGTCGTAGGCATTGACCACCTCCTCCTGCTTACATTTGTCGAGCTCGTTGGTCTCGCACACCGGTGCGAATTTCTTGAATTGCGAGGGGTAGCGCTTGTAGTAGGCCGGGCCGTGACTGCCTTTGTAGTGGAGCACCAGGACAGCATCGCCTTCCTGGCGCTTGATGAAGTCTTGCATCTCCGTGAGCAGCACCCCGTCCTTACACTCCTCGCTGGTGCACAGTTGGGAATCCGCGTGAGAGGCAGCCTTGTGGTTGGGAACCCTGTCGCAGACCCCTTTGCACCCCGAGTTGTTGTCAGTCCACATGACACTGATGCCAGCGCGTTGAAGCACGTCGAGCAGCCCTTCTCGGCTCTTGGCCAAGCCATCTTTGTACTGGGCCTTACCCACGTCCAGGAACATGCATGGCAGCGAGACCGCGGTAGCGGTACCGCAGGAGCTCACGTTCGTGAAGCTAATGACATTTCGCTTTTCTAGTTCCGGATTCGTTTCACGGGAGTAGCCGTTGAGGGAGAAGTTGGCGGAGCGAGCGGTCTCTCCTACTGCCAGTACCAGCAGCCTCGGTTTACGAGCCGCACCCTGTCGATTAACTACCGCATCAGTACCAATGGCCGTCAGCGTTTGAGGTGAGGCCAGTTGACGCTTCAGGTACCCATGGCCAGCCGCAAACAAGTTGGTAGGTACCAGGATCAGCCGGATCTCCCGATTGTTGCGCAGCAAGGAGGCGTACGACTGGTACTGACTCAACGCGATGCCAGATAAGGTCAACAGAGCGAGCGACAGAGCAATGAACCTGCTGACCAAAGCTTTGGCCCAAGGCTTGCGCCGGAGGGGAACCCGGGCGATCAGGTAGACGGGCAACACCCCAACCATTGCGACCCAAAGACCCAGCTTCCAATTCAGCAGCTCGGTTGCCTCAGCGACGTCGGTCTCCACAACGTTGGTGAACATTGTGTAATCGACCACGATGCCGTAGGCATTCATGAAGTAACTCGCGAAAGACGCGCTGATCAGTACCAGACACAGCAAGGGTTTGGCCAGCCGCCCCCATGACAGCAAGCTCAGAACGGTAAACACCCATGCGAATACTATGACTGGGAGGCTGGCCGCTAGCAGCCAGTTCACTTCATCGGTTTTGAATACCAGCTTCCAGAGCACGTTCCAGAGCTCAGCGTTCGCGAATAGCAGCAACCAAAAAGTCACCAGGCCGATTAGCAAATTAGTACTGATGCCTTTCTGCCGCGCATTGCGAATAGCAAAGATCCATTTGCTTAACAGGGTGTGAACAATGGATTTGGAAGGTGTCATTATCAAACTCTGGAAGCTGCTTATCCATGGCGGTAGCTATGGAGTTAGCGGGAGCTACAAGGCAAGCCGTCGACAGATGCTGAGCGATTGCGCAATGTGCGGAGCGCCAGAGGCCTTAGGCCCCTCGGCGTTGGGGACGCTTAGTATGTGTGAGGCATAGGGATAAAAAGAGAAATGAATCTCGCTGAGCGCATTATTTCCGGGACCTGATAACGACACGATGACCTCGGGATTACAATGCTGACAGAAATCCAATAACTGCTGTTTTGATTGTCATTGATCACGCTATGATCAAAATTAGGGGAATGCCACCCACCAAAAACAATGCGCCGCTCAGCTAGATAAATTTAATTTCACAAACAAAACGGTTTCGTTTTGTCGTAGGCTAATTTTGAACTTTCAATTCAACTTACAAGTCTTTCTCGCGAGCAGAACATTATTTTCAACTTTTGCTCGTTAATATGTCACCCATCAATGAGGGGCGAATACCATGAGCTTTTTCAAAAACATCCTGGGCGGGCACCATGGCCGTGGAAACCACGGTGGAGGCAAGCACCACAGCGGGGGACATGGGGCCGAGCAGTATGATCGCCATGGCCGGCAGCAGGGCTGCGACGGCGGTAATCAGGTGTATGACGGCGGGCGCCCTGCCACTCCTGCCCCCATCAAAGATCTGCAGGGCTGCAGGCAGTGCCGGACGGCCAACGATCCGTCAGCACGCTTTTGTCTAAACTGCGGAACACCGCTATCGAGTGGTTGCACCGCCTGCGGCTCGCTGCTGAGTGCAGGGGCAAGATTTTGCAGTCAGTGTGGCCAAGCGACGCTCTAAGGCTAGGTAGACAGGAAGGCCAACGAGACCACAACCCTGCGCAAGGAGAAATACGTGGGTTCAAATCATGACCATGGCAGCGCTGCAGTACGCGAGGGGCATCAGAAGAAGCTAATCATGGCGCTCGCCTTGACTGGCAGCTTCATGATTGCAGAAGTGATCGGTGCGTGGATTACCGGCAGCCTGGCGCTGCTGTCGGATGCATCTCACATGTTCACAGATACTGCCGCCTTGGCGATCTCACTGATTGCACTTCAGATAGCCAAGCGGCCGGCAGATCAGAAAAGAACCTTCGGCTATGCGCGCCTGGAAATTCTGGCTTCGACGTTCAACGCCGTGCTGCTCTTCCTGGTGGCGATGTACATCTTGTATGAGGCCTACCAGCGCTTCTTCATGCCGGCGGAGATCGCTACCGGAGCGATGATGTGGATCGCAATCGCCGGCCTGATCATCAACCTAATTTCGATGCGCCTTCTGGCATCTGCGAGCAACGAGAGCCTCAACGTCAAAGGAGCCTACCTCGAAGTTTGGAGCGACATGCTCGGCTCGCTAGGCGTAATCATCGCGGCACTCATCATCCGCTTCACCGGCTGGACTTGGGTCGACACGATTGTCGCTGTGGCAATCGGCCTCTGGGTTCTGCCGCGGACGTGGCAGTTGCTTCGCGAAAGCCTGGGAATCCTCATGGAGGGTGTGCCGAGGGAGCTCGACGTGACGGCAATCGAGGCTACCATCCTCGGCGTAGATGGCGTTACGGACGTTCATGACTTGCACGTCTGGGCCGTCAGCAGTGGCAGCAACGTGATGACGTCGCACGTAGTGATACGGGATTCTGCAGATGGGGATGCTGTGCTGGCGGCCGTCGTGGATGCTGTCAGCGATGCATTCGAAATCCATCACTGCACCATCCAGATCGAGCGGGCAGCTTTCCACGAAAGCGTTCCGTCGCCTTCACACTGATCGATCGGTAAAAACCAAACGAACACATTACCCTCCTGGCTGAGGGTGATGTCGTAGAAGACATGCGGTGAAGGATGGCGTAAACGGCAGGAGCACTCCGAGAGGGGTTGGTGAATGGCTTCGCCTGCCCCCGACCATAACCTCCAGAAGGTTCAGCGATGGCTTGGATCATCACGAAGTATCTACTCACTGCCGGATTAGTGATTCTCGTATCAGAGCTGGCAAAGCGCAGTGACAAGCTGGGCGGGCTGGTCGCCGCCCTGCCGCTGGTCACGGTCTTGACGCTGGTCTGGCTTTACCTGGAGAACCAGAGCATGGAGAAGATCTCCAATCATGCTTGGTACACCTTCTGGTACGTGCTGCCGACCCTTCCGATGTTCATCGCTTTTCCAGTGCTGCTGCCCAAACTGGGATTCTGGCCAACGCTTATCAGCAGTATCGTCATCACCATGGTGAGCTTTGGGGGCTTTGCCCTGCTGCTCCGTCGATTTGGCATTGAGCTGCTATAAGTCACGAGCCAGGACTGCAATTCAGGGGCCGTTCAACGACTATTGATGCACTCACCTTTGACCAAGTAGCGAACCATATGTAGTTCGCCCTTTGAGTCTTCGTAGGTCATCATGCTTCTCACGTTACCGCAGTACCGCACGCTGGGCGATACATACACCAACTTACTAACGTCAAGGTCCATGCCATAGGCGTAGTCTTCAAGCTGAGGCATGGGCTTTTTTACGCGCTGAGCATAATCCGCAGTAGCCTCTCTAGCAGAGCGCTCAATGCGTTGATTGATCTCCATACCGCTTTGGGCATTAGCTGTTAGTGATGTAAAGAGCATAAACACGGCGATCGCTGATACAGTAGTGTTCATAAGAAGTCCCTTAATAAAAAAGCGCCCGTAGGGGGGCGCTAAAATTCACCTACCAAAGGAGCGTATGGTTTACAGGTGAATGCACTGGCGTGAACAACTGCCCGTCGCTCTTGCCAAGCTGCTTTGAAATGAGACAATTTCCAAAGCAGCGATGCCTCTTACGCTGCCGTTAAACTAGCAAAGGAGGCTAACACCAAGATGATCGCGCAATTACAATTTGGACATGTAATAGATTGTAAGATAATTATTCGAGAGAATACTGAGCCGCCACGTGAGCTATTCCACGGAAAGGAGCACCAGTTTGCAAGCGTTCATGGGTACTGCCTGGTTGGCGACTCGATCCGAGGACGATACCAGCCCTGCAAGCTAGCGGCAGAAATACTGCCTGTCCTGGCCGATTCCACCCGTCAGGCGAAGCTGTCGTACACCGTTGCAGGCCCCAGAATCCGCTAAGCTCAAGGGTGGAGCCTGCATGACTGTCAGAAATCTTGCGGCTACATTACAAATTTGTAGGATTTCGCCGCGGCCAGCTTCTTCGCGTTAAGATTCAAGCGTCCTCAGGTGACCCGGCGTATGGACAGAGGTAGCGACTACCACATGCCATACCCTCAGCCAAACTTTCGAAAAGCCTGCAACCATAATCTTGGCGGATTAGGCCAACTCCTTCCTCACACCTTGAGATAAGTTATGCGCGTTCTAGTTGTGGAAGACGAAATTAAAACTGCCGAATATCTTCAGCAGGGCCTATCCGAAAGCGGGTATGTCGTAGATATCGTGCACAACGGTGTCGATGCCCTGCACTTGTTCAACACTAATGTCTATTCGTTGGTCCTTCTGGACGTGAACCTCCCGGGTATCGACGGCTGGGACCTGCTGGAAACCATCCGCAAGACCAGCCGGGTCCGCATCATCATGCTGACCGCCCGCGGACGCATCAATGACAAGCTCAAGGGCTTGGACGGCGGCGCGGATGACTACCTTGTGAAGCCATTCGAATTCCCTGAGCTGCTTGCACGCATCCGTTCGCTGCAACGCCGTGGTGATGAGCTAGTCGAGAAGAGCTCGTTGAAAATTGCCGACCTAGAACTCGACTCCGTCCGCCATCGCGTTTTCCGCGGTGGAACACGCATCGATCTCACCACCAAGGAATTTGCGCTTTTGCACCTGCTCATGAGCCGAACGGGCGAAGCACTGACTCGCTCTCAGATCATCTCGTTGGTTTGGGATATGAATTTCGATTGCGACACCAATGTCATCGATGTAGCCATCCGGCGCTTGCGCTCGAAGATCGATGACCCGTTTGAAACCAAGCTCATTCACACGCTTCGTGGCGTTGGGTACGTTTTTGAGGAACGCGCATGAGGCCATTCAGCCTGGCTGCAAAGCTGGGGTTTAAAGTTGGGTTGATGAGCGCAGCGTTGCTGCTTCTGTTCGCCACCTTCGGCTATATGATGGTAGGCAAGGCTCTGGAAAGAAATGCCAGAGCGGACCTGGAAGTAAAGATGGCGGGGATGGCTCACAACCTGTCCACCATCCCGGACATCTCCGGCGTCAACGCGGATGCGCATCAGCTTGTCGATTTGGTCATGGGCCACAACAACCTGTATGTGAGCATATTCGATACCTCACAGAACCAGACTCCCCTGCTCTCGATTGGCTCAAAACAGGTCAATCTGGAGGTGCACAAGTTTCAGCCGGCGGCCCAGCCCAAAGAGCACGAATGGCGTGATACGCAGGACCGTCCTCTGCTGAGTGCTTCTCGGATAATGCGCTTGGGCGATGGAACAGAGGTCAGCGTCTATATGACCATGGACCAGTCATCCAGTGAGGCGTTACTCGATGCGTTGCTGACCTGGGCCTTGATGATGTCCCCTGTCATCCTCGCGCTGATCCTGGCCATTGGCTGGTGGACTGTGCGCAGAGGCCTGCTGCCTCTGACCAAATTCCTCAAGGTAGCGTCAAAGATCTCAACCGAGAGCCTCGACCATCGTCTTCCGACTGATGGGATGCCGGCAGAACTCAAGAAGCTCGCCGACGGCATCAACATCATGCTGGCTCGCCTGGATGATGGGGTTCAGCAGCTCTCGCAGTTTTCTGACGACCTTGCTCACGAACTTCGAGCACCGCTTTCCAACCTGATGGGCAAGGCCCAGGTTGCCTTGACCAGAGAACGATCGCTTTCCGAGTACCGGGAGGTTCTGGAGTCGTGCACAGAAGAGCTGGACCGCATGAGCCGCATGGTTTCCGACATGCTGTTCTTGGCCCAGGTCAGTCATCCAGCATCCATGGTGGAGTTCGAACCCGTCTCCTTGGTCGACGAGGTTCAGCGAGTGTGCGATCTCTTCAGCATTTCAGCAGAAGAAGGCGAGATTCAGCTGCAGATCTCTGGCAGTGATGACGTGGTGCGCGGGAATCGCCTGATGGTTCAACGTGCCGTCTCGAATCTGGTCTCGAACGCGATCCGTTACTGCCCTCGCGGCCGCACGGTCTACGTTAAGGTGCAGCATAGTGCGAGCGGTACGACGTTGAGTGTCGGCAACCCCGGCCGCGGTATTGCCAAGGAACACCACGCGCACTTGTTTGAGCGGTTCTACCGTGTGGACAAGAGCCGAGCACGGAGCGAAGGCGGTACCGGTCTTGGCTTGGCCATTGTGCAGTCGATCATGAGTCTGCACCAAGGATCGGCGAGCGTGGAGGTGACCGAAGAAAACTTCACCTGGTTCCACCTTCACTTTCCCGCAGCCCAGCAAATGCAGCCGGCAATGAGCGCCGCTTAAATTGCGCAGGCACGATTAGGCCCGTCAATCGACGGGCCTTTTGTTTGCCTCAATGCATCAGTGCCGAAGGACCACAGGGTCCATGGGCGACCGCAGAATCACCGACTTAATAATCTTCTGCTCGTCAGGATTGGCGTTCTTCCACAGGTGTGAGAAGTACTGAGCATTCACTTTCTCTTGAGCACTTACGCTGCCGGCGGCATCGATTAGGCGCATGGTCGAGTAGACACAGATCAGCGCCAGAATGAAGAACGCCGTGGCGACCACCATCACATAACGCTTGGCCAGCACCGGTGCCCGCTTGAGCTCCTGGATAGAGGCGTCCGCCGCCTTTGTCGCTGCTGTAAGCTCCGAGATCAGTGGCTGGATGGCGGTGTCGACTCCGCGGCATGCAGCTGAATACGCTGATGCAGCGGCGCGCAAGGCAACCTCCTCCGCGTTCGACCAAGCCTTCTCCGCCTTTCGCACCTCCTCCTGAATCTGCCGGCCGACAGCGTCCAACTGCTCCACCAGTTCGTTCGACCTCTCCAGAACAGCGCTGGAGGTGCGCGTCTGCGAGGTCAGCTCATCGAGCTGGACAGTGAGTTTTTCAGTGCAGCGGCGAAAGTCACCGATAGCAACTGCCCAGGGCTCTATGTCATTCATGGCTATCTCCTAGGGCGGCCAACAACGCCGCGCTGAATTAACGCGCTAGATATCAAAATTGTAATTTAAGAGAAAAATCGAAGTCGCCCTCGACAGTGCCGAGATAGACATGATCCTTCCAGATTTGAAGATTTAACGCATCCTATCTGCAGCCAAAATTACGGAATTGTAATTATTGACTCACCTTGTCGTTAGCTTCGCGTTCCTAAACTACAAACCAACAAAGGCCGCTAATCAGGTTGGCCTAGTATGAACCGAGGTTCACAATGAAATTTGTCAAATCTATCGCTATTGGCAGCCTGCTGCTGGGTCTCATGGGTACCGCTTACGCTGAAGGCGGCTTCGAGCGAGCGAAACAGTTCAACGAGAACTTCCGAACCGAACAGGCTCGCCTATGGAGCGATGACTCTTCGGACCAGAACAAACAACAAGTCGCTCAAGAGCAAAAGAAAGAAAGCAAGGATGGTAAGGAACAAGCCGACAATTAATCGGCGGTTAAATAGGACTTCAAATGACGAAAGAAATCGACAAAAAAGCCAGGGTAAAACCTGGCTTTTTTGTGCTTTGAATTTAGCCTTCGTTCTTGCGAGGCGTTTCCGCATTGCTTTCTCCGGCCAGACCCTCGGCACCTTGTGCGGTGCGTTTCCAATGGCACAGCAGGAGCTGGCTGGCGTTCGCTTCGGTGATCGATGTGCAAGCTAGATCAGCGGGCAGACTATCCTTGCTGTCTCGCAAGCGCCTGGACAGATAGAACGAGCCATCCCGCGGCCACTTGGCAGGATCCTTGATGTTCTCGGACTTCCCACTGCTGTAAAACTCCGACGAGTATGAGCGGCGGCCAGGATAGATCAGGGGAGCGGAATGAGCAGACTGCACATTGAGCCAGGCTTGAACCACATCTCGCTGATTCTGAGGTCGCTCCTCTAGTACCCCGGCGTAGATGATGCCCGCACCGATGATCGGCAACACCAATGCGCTCGCAGCGGCAGCCCAGGTGGTCTTCGGGCCAACTTCGCTGACCCGTGCAGACAGCAGCAATGCCCACGCTGGCAGCGCGGGTAGCAGGTAGGTCCACAGAATGTTGCCTGCAAATGTGAAGAAGACCGGTGTCGCCAATGCCCACAGCCAGAGGTAGGCTTCGAAGCGCTGCATCGATCCACGCTTGCGGATCAACAGTGGTAGGAACAAGGCCCATGGCAGTAGCGACAGTCCGAGCTGGATCCAAATGGTGCCATATGGCTTGGCATGAGCACTGCCGTATAGGTCGCCCGCCCAGTTACTGACGACGTAGCGGCTCCAGTGCTCACCAACGAAAAAGTACTCCATGAAGCCGGGCGTTTTCATCTCGGCTGCGACATACCACGGCACGGATATACCGAACATGAGTACAAGGCCGCTAATCCAGGGAAGCCTCAGTACCCGTCCCCATTCCTTGTAGATAACGAACCAGGCGAATGCCGGCGCCCCCATAAGCACAAGGGTCAGCGGCCCTTTGGCAAGCAAGCCCAGCCCGAGACCTGCGAACATCAAGTAGGCATCCGCCTTGCTGGCGCACTTCATCCAACGCCAGAAACCGTAGCTGGCCAGCAGAATCGAGAACGACAAAACAGGGTCAGTCAGCACAACACCGCTGGAGACCAGGCCAAGTGTGGTGCTGGAAAAAATAATGGCAGCCCAGATGCCGGCGTTACGAGAAATCTGCTGCGTACCGACTTTGATGATGATGAAACAGCTTGCCAGGTGTAGTAGCCACGCTGGGAAACGCGCAGCGAACTCGTTAACGCCGAAGACCGTCATGCTCGCGGCCTGGGTCCAGAAGGACAACGGAGGCTTGCCCCAGAACGGTACCCCGTAGTCGAACATGGGCGTGATCCAGTCATTCAACTCGACCATCTTGCGAGCCATTTCAGCGTAGCGGGCCTCGGATGTGTCCATCAGCGGGTAGATGCCCAGCCCCACCAAACGCAATAGCAAAATCGAACCCAGGATCCACCACAGCGTCCTCTCGTTCTTCAGGCTCAGCATTTCTTACCCTCGATCGAAGCCATCGAGGGGTGGAGTGACACGGGATCCACCTTGTTGCTGTGCTTCAGGAAATAGAGAGGTCGGCGCTTCACTTCCGCGAGTGTCACGCCCAGGTACTCCCCCACCATGGCGACACCGACGCACATGAATGAAGCCAATCCGACGATCAGGTGATGGATGTCGAAACTGCCTGCCACAAGCGACGCAAGCATGTAGCAGATGCTGGAGACGAATAGTCCGAAACTGATGAGGCTGAAAATGCGCAGCGGTTTGCGAGAGAAGCTGACGATGCTCTCGATGGCCAGATTGAACAGACCAGATGCATTCCACTTGGTGCTCCCGGCATGGCGAACAGTGCGATTGTAGGGCAGTTCGATGGTACGAAAGCCTACCCAGCCGATCATGCCTTTGAGAATCCTGGAGCGTTCGTCCAGCGCCCGCAGTGCTGCCAGCGGCGCAGGCCCAATCAATCGGAAATCGCTGACATCGGCCGGCATGTCCACCTTCTCCACCAGGCGCTGCATGACCCAGTAGTAAGCCCGGGCACTCATGCGCTTGAACCACGAATCACCGATTCTCAAGTTGCGCTGCATGTTCACTACGTCGTAGCCGCGTTGCCAGTAGTCCACCATGGCCGCGATGAGCTCTGGTGGATCCTGCAGGTCGACATCAATGAAAATCAGCGCACTGCCACGGGCATGATCTATCCCGGCACTCAGTGCAGCCTCTTTGCCGAAGTTGCGACTCAGGGACAGGCAACGTACAGATGACCCATCCTGATAGTGGCGAAGAATGTCGGCTGTCCGGTCACTACTGCCGTCGTCGACATAGAGGATTTCGCAGGAGACGGGTAAGCGCTTAACCACGCGGGTGATTCGCTGGTGGAACTCGGGGATGGTTTCCTCTTCCTGGAAGCAAGGGACCACGATGGTTAACAAGGGATCAGGGCGCTCTGGAAAGCGATGTAATGTCTGCATGATTGAATGTCCAAAAACGATGTGCAATGAATCCAAGTGCAGTGAGGCTTAAGGTCACTAGGACTTGGGAGATAAGCGGTGACAGATTCGACTTGATGAGGAACCACATACCCACGCCATTGCCGAAGTTTGTGGCTAACGCGACCAGTGCAAACCTGACAGGCTGAAACTTACGAGAGCCATCTGCCACAAAACAGAGCGCCCTATTTCCAATAAAGCTTGCGATTGCGCCAACCATGCCGCCACAGATACTGGCCAGCAACGGAGTAGCGAATTCTGTCGTAACCAGCACTAGGAACACCACGTAATGGATTCCCGTTGCTATGAAGCCGATCCCCAGATAACGAATTAGTAAGGTAATAAGAGGTGGGTTTTGATTTTCCATGCCCAAAGCCTATGGAGGCAAAGGTGAAAAAATAGTGAACTAAATGTAAATGCGTAATTAGCCGAATCTATATATGATAAGTAATGAGTTGGCGCGCTAGGCTAGCACGCTACAATATCAAAGGGATTGCCTGAGGATTACGCTTTTGAAATAAAGGCCTGCCAATAACGCACGCATGACCTGTGCATTACAATGTTGTCAAGATAAGGAAATGTCAGACGACATTGAGCTAGATTCCCCGAATGAAGGGGGATCGAATGGTTACACAAAATGAAACATATACAAGCAGCGTTGTTCCTTACAGTCCTGACATATTGGATGATCTGCCAATTGATGATCAGCTGGCCGTAGAGTTTTTCGCAACAGCACGTTGTGCCAGTTTCAAACAGGCGGCCCGAGGGCTCAATGTGCCAGTGGTAGGCCTTCGCAAACGCTTGGAGAAACTGGAAGAGCACATTGGTGCTCCCGTGTTTGTCTACAAGCACAACAAACTTGCTCTGACCCGGACAGGCGAGAGGGTCAGCCAGTACCTGTGCCAACTCTTCGGCCCTGAAGGCCTGGGAAAGTCCGGTGAAAAGGAGGTCCCGAGGCTTACCATCGCGATCACAGAGCCAGTACTGAGCGACATCGTGAACCGCGATCTAGTCGCCTACGTGCGCGATCATGCCGAAATGCAGCTGGAAATCCATTCAGAGTGCACAGCGCAGATGCTTTCTGAGTGTGAAGTCGATGTGGGTATCGCTTTCGTGAGCCCAGATGATGAGTGCGCGTTTGATCGCCATCCTACGTATAGGTTTGAACGGCTCGGCCGGATTGGGCACGCGCTGTTCATTTCCAGCCGCTACTCAAGGAGCGTCACCCTTCCAGTAGAGAGCTTGGACTTGCACAACTTTATGCTCGTTGTCCCTTGGAATGAAGAGATCTTGGCGGGCTCACGAAAGTGGGCATCGATAATGGCTGAGCATCAGGGCGGTACCACTCGGGTCAAGAGCTACAACCTATCACGAGGCCTTGTCGTTGGTGGTGCGTGTATTGGAGTGCTGCCCGACTACAGCCGAAAATTGGAGAGAAATATCCTACCCGTGCCGGGTTTCTTGGACGACCTGGAGGAGAAAGATGTCTATCTTGTTATCAAATCGAAACTGATACGTAATCCGCAGGTTTTGGAAATTCGAAGATTGATCAAGAAGAGCTTCTTTGATAAGAAGGACTGGCTTGTTCGGTAACAGTTTTGTTAGGTTTGAAACTCTCCCGTTAACACTTCAGAAACACAACTGTCATATTCGCTTGCAATCTAGTCAGAGTGCTTAGAACAAAGGCATCTTGTTACAGCAGGTGACAACCGTGGCCTGCTCCCATCTGCAAGATCAATTTAGGCCGGCGCAGGGCGAAACACAACGTCGGTACCTAAGCACTTAACATACGAGAGGCAAGCAATGATCCGTTCTTCGAACATGCGGGAAAAGCTGTTGGCTGCCGCAATAATAGGCACATTTTCCTCGCAAGCATTCTCCGGAACAGTAACCACTGACGGAGCTGACATCGTTCTGAAGACCAAGGGCGGTCTTGAAGTATCGACTTCTGACAAGGAATTCAGTTTCAAACTGGGCGGCCGAGTTCAGGCCGATTACGGCCGGTTCGATGGTGTCTTCACCAAGAATGGCGATACCGCTGACGCCGGCTACTTCCGTCGCGCCTACCTTGAGCTCGGGGGCGTGCTGTACCGCGACTGGAAGTATCAGCTCAACTACGACCTTTCCCGCAACACGGGCAACGACTCCGACGGCTACTTCGACGAAGCCAGCCTGACCTACACCGGTTTCAAGCCGGTTCAACTGCGCTTTGGCCGCTTCTACACCGACTTCGGTTTAGAGAAAGCTACCAGCTCGAAGTGGATCACCGGGATGGAGCGAAATCTCTCCTATGATCTGGCAGAGTGGATCAACGACAACGCCGGTATGGGTGTGCAGGCCACCAGCACCATCGCCGACATGGCCTATGTATCCGGTAGCGTTTTCAGCGAAACCAACAACAACTCGGATGGCGACAGCACCAAGCGCTACAACGTACGTGGCGTGTTCGCACCGCTGCACAGTGATGGCAACGTCCTGCACGTCGGTGCTCAGTACGCCTACCGCGACCTCAAAAACAGTGCGGTCGATACCCGGATTCGTTCGCGTCTGGGCGTTCGCGGTGTAGATACCAATGGCGGCGGCGATGCCGGCACCAACGGCAACCGCATGCTGTTTGGCGGTGCCGCCGCACAAGAGGGCCTGTGGAAGGACGATTCGGTCTGGGGTCTCGAAGGTGCCTGGGCCACCGGCCCGTTCTCGGTGCAAGCGGAATACCTTCGCCGCAAGCTGAAAGCTGACCAGGCCAACAACGACATGAAGGCCTCCGGTTACTACGCCCAGATGGCTTACACCCTGACCGGCGAGCCGCGTATCTACAAGCTCGATGGTGCCAAGTTCGACACTATCAAACCAGAGAACAAGGAACTGGGTGCCTGGGAAGTCTTCTACCGCTTTGACGACATTAAGGTCGAAGACGGCAACCTGGTCACCGCGGCGGACCAGTCGAACGAGCGCAAGGCTAAGAGCCACACTGTTGGTGTGAACTGGTACGTCAACGAGGCAGTAAAACTCAGTGCCAACTACATCAACGTGCGCACCGACAATAACGAGAACACTGTGGGCGACGACAGCGGCAATGCCATCGTGACCCGCCTGCAATACGTCTTCTGATCACTCACTAGCGGACGAAAAAATCGGGGGCGCCTTTTGCGCCCCCGATTTTTTTTGGCCCAATCAAATGAGTGATCACGCGTCTTTGCGGTAGGCCAACAGGCGCAAGGCGTTGAAGACCACCAACAGTGTGGAGCCCTCATGGATCGCAACAGCGGCACCAATGCTCAAGCCCATGATGGTTGACGGAACCAGGATGGCCACAATCCCCAAGCTGACGAACAGGTTCTGGCGGATGATCGACCGCGTGTGACGGCTCAGCCCCACCGCAAAAGGGAGTTGCCTGATGTCGTCAGCCATGAGCGCGATATCAGCCGTTTCCAGGGCGACATCAGATCCGGCAGCCCCCATTGCGATGCCAACGCTCGAATTGGCCATCGCAGGGGCATCATTCACGCCGTCACCCACCATGGCCACCTTGGCGCTAAGGCGCAGGTTCTTGATGGCCTTGACCTTGTCCTCCGGCATCAGGTCTCCCCACGCCTCATCTAAGCCAACTTGTTTGGCTACAGCCTCTGCAACACGGTTGTGGTCTCCAGAAATCATGACCATGCGGTCGATGCCCATCTCTCTAAGCGTCTGGAGTGCCTGTTTGGCCCCCTCACGGGGTGTGTCCAACAGCCCGATAGCGCCCAGATCCTTGTCAGCACGACGTACCACCATGGTTGTGCGGCCCGACTGACGTAGACGCTCCGCAGCCTCCAGGGCTGCCTTGCTGAGTGCGGGAATACCATTGGTACCGAACATCTCGACCTTGCCAATCCATACGAACTGCCCATCAAGCTCAGCACGCACGCCGCGGCCAATCATGTTGCTCATGTTCATGGCTTGGAATCGGCGCCGTGTGCCAATCATCTCTTCACCGTCACGCACAATTGCCGCAGCCAGCGGGTGGTCGCTCATCGACTCCACAGCGATGGCGACGTTTAGCAGATCCTCGATCTGCGTGCCGCCTATGGGTATTACATCGGTAATACGTGGGCGCCCTTCGGTCAGGGTACCGGTCTTGTCGAATGCCATGGCATTCAAGGAGCCAAGCTCTTCAAGTGGCGCACCGCCCTTGATCAGCACGCCACCTCGGGCTGCCCTGGCGATGCCAGAGAGAATGGCGCTTGGTGTAGCGATCGCGAGCGCGCAGGGGCTGGCTGCAACCAGTACGGCCATCGCCCGGTAGAACGAGTCACGAAACGGCTCGTCAAGGAAAATGCCGGCAAATAGCAGCCCGACTACCAGCAGCAAAACCAACGGGACGAATATGCGTTGGAATCGGTCCGTGAATCGCTGGGTCGGTGACTTCCTCACTTCGGCTTCACTGACCATCTTGATGACCCGCGCCAAGGTACTTTCCGTGGAGCGCCGTGTTACCTCAACCTCGATGAGCGTTTCGCCATTGATAGTACCGGCGAAGACTTTCGAGGTAGCCTCCACGGCATCTGGTTTGCTGCGTGCGAGTTCGGCATCAGCGACAGGCTGCTTGTCCACGGGGACGCTCTCACCCGTCACTGGCGCCTGGTTGATGCTTGAGGAGCCTACGACTACAAAACCATCGGCCGGCAGGCGATCATTGGGCCGCACGATGACAACGTCACCGGGAACCAGCAGCTCCACGGGCATTTCCACCGTGCCATTTGCTCTGCGTACGATCGCGGTGGCTGGTGCGAGCTTGGACAGTGCCTCAATCGCTTTCTTGGCCCGCCCCATCGCGTAGCTTTCAAGGGAATGTCCCAGACTGAACAGGAACAGCAGCAGAGCTCCCTCTGCCCAGGCGCCAATGCTTGCGGCACCGGCTGCGGCGAGAAGCATCAGCGAGTCGATCTCGAAGCGTTTCTGGCGGATGTTGCTGATCGCTTCCTTAGTGGTGAACCATCCGCCGAACACGTAGGCCGACACGTACAGAATTAGGGGCAGTCGATCGGTCAGCCCAAGTTTTCCTGCGAGGGCTCCGGCACCCAGGAGAGCACCACAGATCAGCGCGAAAATCAGCTCGGTGTTCATGCCCAAAATGCCGCCATGCTCATGGCTATGACCTTCATGCCCAGCTTGGTCATCAGGGCGTTCAAGCAAACTCTTCATAACTCGTCCCTTCTGGGGTCAAGGCTTCCAATTGCCCTCTGCAGTTGGGGAGCCGTCTCTGTTGGTTGGCTAAGATCTATTGCACGGTTTGCCCGGCCCAGGCGCTAAAATTTTGAACCTATGGAGGCAACGGGCGTAATAAAAAATGCCAGGCACTGCCTGGCATTTACGAAATCTCTAATTGTACTGTTCAAATCATTTACTACTTGTTGTTGATGCATTGCGAATACATCGAGTAACGAACAGTCTTGAGCGTGCCCTGGGAGTCCTCAAAGGTCATCAACCGTGGGTAGACCTGGCAGGTACGGGGGTCCTGCGACTGACGTACGAACTTAGCAACGTCGATCTTCATGCCATATTTGTAATCCTGAATCTCTGGCATTGGCTTGCCATTTTTCTCTGCGTATTTGGCCACTGCGGCCTGATGTTCCTTGGTGTATTGCAGCTGCTTGCTTTCGGAAAAAGTGTTGGCCTGTGAAGCCACCGAAAAAACAACAAGTGCTGCAGCGATTATTAGCTTTTTCATAAAACCCTCTCAAATTCAAAACTTCTCGGGCGTAACCTTAGCAATGCATAGGCATCACCGGCATGACGAGAAACTTACAATTTTGAAAGGTAAGTGCATCTACTTCACTTTAAACAAAAAAGCCCACAACACGTGTTGTGGGCTTCTCTTTAGCGGAGGCTGTTAGCTAACCACTTCGGCCTCATCGCCGTCTTCATCCTTGCGGTGTGCCCAGTGATACAGGGCAGGCAATACCAGCAAGGTCAGTGCGGTGGAGGACAGGATCCCGCCAATCACCACCGTTGCCAATGGCCGCTGAACTTCTGCACCGGTACCGGTAGCCAAAGCCATCGGGATGAAGCCCAGGGACGCTACCAAGGCTGTCATCAGAACAGGCCGCAGACGGGTCAATGCACCTTCATCGACTGCCTGCCTGAGCGTTCGTCCCTCCTCCCTTAGCCCGCGGATGAAGGCAATCATCACCAGGCCGTTCAGTACTGCAACACCGGACAGTGCGATGAAGCCAACACCTGCCGAGATCGACAGTGGGATATCCCGCAGCCAGAGCGCTACGACACCACCGGTGAGTGCGAATGGAATACCGGTGAAGACCAGCATACCGTCCTTCAGGTTGTTGAACATCAGGAACAACAAGGTCATGACCAGCAGCAAGGCGACTGGAACAACGATCTGCAGGCGTTTGGCTGCCGATTGCAGCTGCTCGAACTGGCCACCCCAGGTCGTCCAGTAGCCCGCAGGGATTTGCACCTTCTTATCCAGCGAAGCGGTCGCCTCCTGAACGAAGGACCCCAGGTCGCGGCCTCGAACGTTGGCACTAACGATGACCAGACGTTTGCCGTTTTCGCGGCTGATTTGGTTCGGGCCCAGTTGCAGGTCCAGATTAGCGACCTGGGACAGCGGGATGAAGCCGATCTGATTGGCACCCTGAGCCGCATTGGCAGGTACCGGAATGAGCAAGCTGGACATACCCGCTACGTCGGTGCGGACGGTCTCTGGCAGGCGCACCACCATGTCAAATCGGCGGTCGCCCTCATACAGCGTGCCGGCTTGGCGGCCACCCACGGCGATAGCGATCGAGTTCTGAACATCCGCGATATTCAGGCCGTAGCGTGCTGCTTTTTCGCGGTCGATGTTGATAGTCAGCACCGGCAGACCGGATGTCTGTTCAACTTTCACTTCCGACGAGCCCGGTACCGCTTTGAGCGCTGCAGCGATCTTGTTGGCAGTGTTGTTAAGCACGTCCATGTCATCGCCGAAGACCTTCACAGCAACGTCACTACGTACGCCCGAAATCAGCTCGTTGAAACGCAGCTGGATTGGCTGCGAAAGCTCATAGTTGCTTCCTGGAACTCCCGCAGCGGCCTTCTGCACCTCAGCAATCAGCTCATCGCGTGGCTTCTTGGGGTTAGGCCACTGATCCTGAGGCTTGAGCATGATGTAGGCGTCGGAGGCGTTCGGCGGCATCGGGTCAGATGCAATTTCAGCAGTACCCGAGCGTGCGAACATCCGTTCAACTTCAGGCACCTGCGCTATTACCGTTTTCTCCAGACGCTGCTGCATCTCGACGGACTGAGTGAGGCTCGTTCCAGGCACACGCATGGCCTGAAGCGCAAAGTCGCCCTCACTGAGGCTTGGGATGAACTCGCTACCCATACGACTTGCCAGTACACCGCTCAGCACGACCAAGGCTGCCGCGGCCGAGAAAGCGATGTTCCGATGTCCCAGCACCCATTGAAGAACCGGCTCATAGCGCAGTCGAGCTGTGCGCATGACCACGCCTTCTTCTTCCTTCACCTTGCCAGTGACGAACATGGCAATAGCTGCAGGAACAAAGGTAACGGACAGGACCATTGCACCCAGCAGCGCCATCACAACGGTGAAGGCCATCGGGTGGAACATTTTGCCTTCGACGCCGGTGAGGGCGAAGATCGGCAGGTATACCACCATGATGATCAGCTGACCGAAGATCAGCGGCCGGCGAGCTTCTCGCGCCGCGGCAAAGACCTCGTGGAAGCGTTCGGTTTTGGTGAGCATGCGGCCATGCTTATGCTGCGCATGAGCCAGTCGACGGATCGCGTTTTCTACAATTACCACGGCACCGTCGACGATGATGCCGAAGTCGAGTGCCCCCAAACTCATTAAGTTGGCACTGACCTTGTTGTTGAACATGCCTGTGAAGGTGAACAGCATGGACAGCGGAATCACCATCGCGGTGATCAGAGCCGCACGAATGTTGCCGAGGAACAGGAACAGAATGGCGATTACCAGAACCGCGCCTTCCACCAGGTTCTTCTTCACCGTCGCGATGGCTTTTTCAACCAGGTTGGTACGGTCATAAACGGTCACGGCCACCACGCCCTTTGGCAGGGTGCGGTTGATGTCCGCCAGTTTGGCGGCGACAGCTTGAGATACGGTACGGCTGTTTTCACCAATCAGCATGAACACGGTACCGAGCACGACTTCGCGGCCGTTCTCAGTAGCAGCGCCTGTACGGAGCTCTTTACCGATGCTGACATCAGCAACGCTGCTGATGCGAATCGGTGCACCGTCCACACTGGTGATCACGATGTTAGCAATGTCTTCGATGTTGCCTACCTGGCCCGGCGCACGGATGAGCAACTGCTCACCATTACGCTCGATGTAGCCGGCGCCGACGTTGGCGTTGTTTCTTTCCAACGCTGCGACCAGGTCATTGAGTGTCAGCTTGTAGGTAGCCAGGCGCTTTGGATCCGGCGCAACCAGGAACTGCTTGGCATAACCGCCGATGGTATTGATCTCGGCCACACCCGGGACATTGCGCAGCTGAGGTTTGATGATCCAGTCCTGGATCACGCGCAGGTCGGTCGGGGTGTACGGCGTACCGTCCTCTTTGACCGCGCCATCTTCGGCTTCAACAGTCCACAGGAAGATCTCGCCGAGGCCGGTAGATACCGGACCCATGACGGCCTCTACACCTTCTGGCAGCTGTTCCTTCGCAACCTGTAGCCGCTCGTTGATCAACTGGCGGGCAAAGAAGATGTCAGTGCCATCCTTGAAGATCACGGTGACCTGAGACAGGCCAGAGCGAGACAGGGAACGGGTCTGCTGAAGGCCCGGGAGACCGGCCATGGCCGTTTCAACTGGAAACGTGATCCGTTGTTCGGTTTCCAAGGGCGAATAACCAGGCGCTGCAGTGTTGATCTGTACCTGGACGTTGGTGATATCGGGTACCGCATCGATGGGCAGCTTTTGATAGCTGTAGATACCGATACCCGCCATGATCAGAACAGCGATCATTACTACGATGCGCTGCTCGATGGCGAATCTGATGATACGTTCAAACATGAGAAATCATCCTGTCAGTTCGCATCAGTGACCGTGTTCGGCAGAAGCTTTGCCGAGCTCGGACTTGAGTGTGAAGCTGCCACTGGTTGCTACCTGGGCGCCGGCTTCAATACCGTCGATGATTTCCACGTACCCATTGTCGCGGCGACCCAGTTTTACTGGGCGGGTGTCAAAACCTTCTGGGGTGCGTACGAATACCGAGGGCTTGTCTTCAACGGTCTGCACAGCGTGCTCAGGGACCGCTACGGCAACTCGATCGGTCTGGGAGGTGACCGCAATGTTTACGAACAGGCCTGGACGCCAGGCGCCGTTGGGGTTGGTCAAGGTGACGCGCACAGTGGCTGCACGGTTTTGCTCGCCCAGCAGGCTGCCGACATAACCCACCTTCCCTTCGACCTGGACGTTCATGTCAGGCGAAGAGACTTTCACTGCACGGCCAGTCGTGACCTTGCCCAGATCTGTCGGCGGAACTGCGAAGGTTGCCCAGACCTGATTCAGGTCGGAAAGGATGAAGGCGTTGGTCGCCTCGCTGACGACTTCGCCAACGGTCAGGTGTTTCTCCACTACCACGGCGTCGAAGGGAGCGCGGAGCTCGTAACGATTACCGCCAACGGAGTTAACTGAGGCACCGATTGCGCCGACCTTCTGCTTGGCGTTGGCCAAGGAGATATCCGCCTCTTGCAGAGCTTGGCGTGCTTGGAGGTAGTCTTGCTCTGCAGAGATCTTGTCCTGCCACAGTTGCTTCTCACGCTCGAAGGTCACACGCGCCAGTTCGACGCGACGCTGTGCGGCCTGTTGTTCGCTGCGCAGGTCAGAGATCTGCTGGCTGGCGATTACCGCGAGGACTTGCCCTTTCTTGACCGTCTCGCCCAGGTTGGCCTGGACAGCCTCAACAACGCCAGGAACACGAGGAACCACATGGGCAGTACGATCTTCGTCGAAGCGAATTTCGCCCGGGAAGCTCACGACTGTACCCAAATCACGGGGCGCTGCAGCTTCCAGGGCAACGCCGGCGGCCTTGATCTGTTCAGCGCTGAGCGTCAGCTTGCCCTCTTCTTCACCGCCCTCTTCGCTATGACCTTCTTCTCCATGACCCTCATCCCCCTTATCTTTGGCGGCAGATGCGGCTTTCTTTTCGTCGCCATGACCGTCGTTAGCGCCGTGCTCGGCGGTGCTGGCGGCCTGTTGCCCGGAACTGCTGTTCCAGGCAAGGCTGCCAAATCCGAGGGCTGCCACAGCGGCTACCGCGAGGGCGATCTTGCGTTTGTTATCCATTGCTACTCCTGCTGATCGTAGGCACCGGCTTGTTCAAGGCTGGGTGCCGAAGAAAATGTTTGGCCCGTTCAGCGAGCGCCGGCAGTTGAGCCGACTTCGCCATAAACCCTTTCCACCTGCGCACGCGCATTGGTCGCCGCTGCCAACGATTCGAGGTATTGGCCACGAGCGACGATCAAGGTGCGCTGGGCATCCAGCACTTCGATGAAGCCAAATTTGCCCATCTCGAAGCCGCGGGTTGCGGTCTCTACGGCTTGTTGGGCTGATGGCAGAATGGTCTTGTCGTAGGACTCGACCTCCTGCATGGCGGTGGACCACTGGTTCAACGCGGTTTGGGTTTCGGTGCGCAGACGCAGCTCCACAGCATTGCGCTGGTCTCGGGCCTGATCTGCACGACGAGAAGCGGAAAGAATGTTGCCTTGGTTACGATCGAACAGCGGCAACGGCATGGACAGGCCCACAGTGTTGACCCGCTCGCGCACAGAGCGGTCGTACTGGCTACCTACGCTGACAGTAAGGTTTGGAATGCGCTGGGCTTTCTCTGAGCCGAGCGAGGCGTCGCTTTTATCAATCTGCACCACGGCTTGGCGCATTTCTGCGGTCTGATCGAGCTTTGCCAGCAGATCTTCAGTGCGAGGCGGCAAACCCGGGGAGAGTGTTGGCGATTCGAGTCGATCAAACACGGTGACTGAGCTCCCGGTAATTTGAGCGAGCTGTTGGTAAGCGGTCGCTTTTTCCGTTTCGGCACGTCGAACTTGCAGCTGGGCTTCGGCCAGTTGCACTTGAGCGCGGGTCGCCTCCACTGGGGACGATTTACCTGCGCGAACACGGCCATCGACGATGCGAAGACCGCGTTCAGTCAATTCGAGAGATTGCTTGGCCAGGTCGAGACCTGTCTGGGCTCGCAACGCGGCATAAAAGGCTTGGACGACATCTGCACGCAGGCCGTTAACGCGACGGTCTAACTCAAGCTGTGCGGCGGTCTGCCCGTATGTGGCGACGTCAACACGAGCCCCCCGCTTACCGCCCAGCTCAAGGGTCTGGCTGAGAGAGACAGTCGTCTGGCTGGTATTACGACGGGTGTCTTCCACGTCATACGAGATTGTGGGGTTGGGGATAAGCCCGGCCTGCTTGCGAGCACCATCAGCGATCCCAATCTCTTGCCTGGCAGCGGCCAGGTCTGGGTTGGCATCCATGGCCGTCGAAAGCGCCTGGGGCAAGCTGATGCTTTGGGCAAGGGCTGCAGGAGCCATCAACCCAGAGATGACTGCACAGAGTGCAGCGATCTTCCAGGGCGAGACGGGGGTCTTGGGTAAGACATTGCGGTTATACCGGGGCACTTTGATGGTCCTCGTGCACAAACTTCGATAAAGCTTGGCGAGAACGCCGAAACAGCTGCCAAGCCCCACTTGATTAGGTGATGGCACTCTAATGAGCGGTAGCTATCAGAGGGGTGGCTAGAAAATTACAATTTCGTAAGAAAGCTTTGTAATGCCCGTAAATACTGGGAAACCCAACCCGACACGATGATTTCGATACAAGCAACGGAGATGGCAAACACGCGGTGCGAAGGTGCCGAATAACAGGTAGATAACGAAATTGTAATTGTCCTATCACCCTCCCGTTATCTTCGGCCTGCAAATATGAGCTCGCGCTACGCTAGGCGCGCCGCCGGGTCAGAACAACTAACGACACCCGCGCCGGTAAACATAATAAAAACTGCCGTGAATCAAAGGAGCATCGGATGAAAATCAAAGTACCACTGTATTTGGCGGCAGTTTCTGCGCTGTCTGGAAGCTATGCTATTTCGGCACAAGCTGAAGACAAGCCAGAAGGCTTCATTGAAGGCAGCAGCCTTACAGTGTTGAACCGTAACTTCTACTTCAACCGTGATAACCGCGACAGCACCGCCCCCACTTACAACAGTGGCAAGGGCAATACGAACGGCTACTCCGAAGCCTGGGCGCACGCGATCATCAGCAAATTCAACTCCGGGTTTACCCAAGGTACCGTTGGTTTTGGCGTTGATGCCTTTGCCATGATCGGCCTCAAGCTCGACACCGGTGATGGGCGCAACGGCGGCCGTAGCTCCTTCGACGTGCTGCCCGTTGATAACAAGGGTGAAGCTCGCGACGAATACACCAAGGTCGGCGGCGCAGCCAAAGTCCGCTTGTTCGATACCATCGTGAAAGTGGGTGATGTCTTCCCATCGACCCCGGTCGTCGCATCGGGTGACTCTCGCCTGCTGCCAGAGAGTTTCCGCGGTGTGACCGTTGAGAACACCAGCATCCAGGGCCTTACCCTCCAGGGTGGTCGTCTGCATGCGATGAGCCAGCCGGTCTCAAGCAACCTGAACGACAACTTCGTGACGTTCTACGGCGGCCCGGTCAACTCGCCATGGATCGGTTACGGTGGCGGTGACTACTCGATCAACGACAACTGGACTGTGAGCGTCTACGCCAGCCAGCTGAAAGACGTCTGGAATCAGTACTACGCCGGCACAAGCGTGGTTTACCCGCTGAGCGACGATCTGGCGCTGATCGGTGGCTTCAACTACTACAAAGCCGTAGATGAAGGTAAAAAGCGCCTGGGTGAATTCGACAACAACATCTGGAGTGCCAAGGTCGGTGTGCGTTACGGTGCCCACACCCTGGCCCTGTCGCATCAGCGCAACAACGGCGACGACGATTTCGACTACCTGCGTCAGTCGGACTCGATTTTCGTCGACAACTCCATCCAGTACAGCGACTTCAACTCGCCGAAAGAGCGTTCCTGGATGCTGCGCTATGACCTGAACTTCACCAGCTACGGCATTCCAGGCCTGACGTTCATGACCCGCTACGCCAGAGGCTCGGGCGCGGATTACTCGAACGCTAACCAGTTCTACATGCGCACCGACGACAACGGCAACCCGCTCGACAATCAGAAGCGTTGGGAGCGTGACGTCGAAGTCAAATACGTTGTCCAAACCGGTCCGGCAAAAGATCTGTCCTTCCGGTTGCGCCAGGCAACCACGCGTGCCACTGCTTTCGAATCGGATCTGGATGAAACTCGTGTAATCATCGAGTACCCGCTTTCGATTCTGTAATTCGCTAACTGGGCCAGTTATCCATTGGCTGGTCCTGTTAGTAAAACGAGCATTACGCATTCACCTTGAGTGGCTTAAGTGCTCCTTTGGTAAAAGGTGGATATTTGGCGCCCATTGGGCGCCTTTTTTTTGCCTAGAATTCAAGTAGGCGTTCGATTGTACGCATCGCATGCCGGTGAAGTTCATGACTACACCAATGACCAGTCTCTTCAATGTGAGCGACCTCGCCGTCATCTGAGCGGAACGAAGCCAGCACAAAGAAGAAAATAACCCAATACTTCATAAGGTCAAATCACCTGCTGGAGAGAGGGCCCGCAACTGTCAAACCCAAACCGCGACAAGATATACCGCCAGACTATCAACTGTATTACCTAGAAATTACAAATCCGTCATTTGAGCCCCGGCACGCTCATTTTGATTTACCATCCCTTTCAATAATGCCGGCGCGCGTGCGCGGTTAATTGCTCAGTGATATCGAGACAAAATCCCATGCGAATTCTGGTAATTGAGGATGAAGTAAAAACTGCGGAGTATGTGCGTCAAGGTCTGACGGAGTGTGGCTATGTCGTAGATTGCGTCCACACCGGTTCAGATGGATTATTCTTGGCCAAGCAGCACGAATACGAGCTGATTATTCTCGATATAAACCTCCCAGAGATGGATGGTTGGCAGGTTCTTGAGTTGTTGCGCCGTAAAAATTGCCCTTCCCGCATCATGATGCTGACGGCAAGAAGCCGGCTGGCGGATAAGGTTCGGGGGCTGGAGAACGGCGCAGATGACTACCTGATCAAGCCATTTGAGTTCCCTGAGCTGCTGGCTCGGGTTCGCGCCTTGATGCGTAGGTCAGATCACCCCGCATCAGTAGAGGTCATTCGCGTCGCTGACCTAGAGCTTGATCAGAGCCGGCATAGGGCATTCAGGGACGGTCAGCGCATTGACCTGACCACGAAAGAATTCGCGTTACTGCATTACCTGATGCGTAATACCGGTGTGGTGCTGAGCCGCACCCAAATTATTTCGCAGGTTTGGGATATGAATTTTGACTGCGACACAAACGTTGTAGAGGTGTCGATTCGAAGACTCAGAGCCAAGATAGATGACCCTTTCGAGACCAAACTGATACATACGCTTCGGGGCGTAGGGTATGTGCTTGAAAAACGATAGTTGCCAAGCTCTCTAGTACCGAAAATCGGCTACATACTCCCGTCGCTTGCGAGCTTGAGGGTTCTGTCTACGATCCGCGGCGCTGATTCCTCACCCAACAAATGAGGTAGGCTGTACATGAGGTATAGCATCGATTATCAGCAGGTTTCGCAAGGTCAGTCGCATGCCAGGGTTGATGCCTGTCCAGCTGACATTATCTTCAACAGTGACCATGGCCTAGTTCTTATTCCGTGCGTCGGCGATGTTATCAACCTTCCCTCTACTTCGGTAAAAGAAGGGGTTTGCGGCATCGTTAGATCAAGGATTTTCAATTATCTAAGAGGTCCTGAAGAGCTGTACTGTCACGTCAATATTCTCGTTGAAGAGGCGGATATCAATTTCGGAAATCTGATCTCGGAATACATGCGCAATCAGGCACGTGCACGCTCGCCTTCTTCATAAAGTCGAAGGCGGGCCTGGCCATTAATGGTTATGTACCGGTGAGGGTTCAGCAGAGCGAGCGCCTACTGAGCACCGGAGATGAATAGTCACAGCCTAGTGGTTTAACGCGGTACTGCTGGTTTACGCAGAGCTGGACTCATTGTTTTTTGAATGGCGCATTGCAGCACATAGAAATATAAAATCCCGGAAGCAAATACGATTGCGGACAGATAAGCAAACTCAGAGTCCAGAACCCCGGAAACCATATACAATTTAATCGTGATAGAACCCATGATGATTCCGGTACAGTACATGACGCCTGTGAACTGATTGCCCAAAAAACTCAGGATGCCGCTGAAAGCATTGTTCGCACTCAACAGCATTGCTTTCAGAATCGTCCAGCCGAGAATTGGCAGAAAAGCCTTGATCATGAAGGCGAATAACATTGATGATGCAAATAGTTTTATCGGGGTTTCTGCCCACGGCTTGATGGTGCCGTCTACTTCAACGCCGGTATACAAGATGATATTAAGAATAATCGCCATAATGGTGCATATACCGAGGCGTATCATTTCCCGCTTAAGCGGGGCCATCATTATCACTGCGTGAATCTTGTTTCCAAAGTATCGCTTTAGTCCTTGGGTCGACATTTTTCTTCCTATGCTCTCGGGTATGACGCTGTTGTAGCGTTGTATAACGGTCATGCTTTTACCCGAAGAGAGGTGACGCTTCAACGGTTCTGAATTGCGCAGGGGATCTCATGTCCTTCCCTGGCTGGGTAGCTTGCTGAGAAATTCTCATCTGCCTGCGTGGCAAAGATGCGGCCACCCCGCCGCCGTCAGAGCTCTGGAGGACTGGTTGCTGTGAGCAACTCATCGAGTGACGGAACCTTAGCGTTAGCACTGAGGACGAGTGTCCTGGATCGGAGTATGGATACATCAAAGAAAGATTCGCACTCGACTCTTCCATTCACTTCTCTCCAGTGGGTGACTTCTGGTATCAGCTCATTAGGCACCGGATGTAGTGCCATAGGGTTATGGAAGACCTCCACTTCAGCAGACCACGGCTCGTAGCCATATTGCGGCCAGAGCTGACCGTAGTCGCTGGACGCTACATCCAACAGAAATGGGATACCTCGTGATGCTCCTGGAGAACGGTCGAAAAACTCACCAAACCGCAAGTATCGGTACCCGTCTAGATGAGCTCCACCTGAGATCGGCACTCGGCTGAGCTTTGGCACTGTGCAGGCATTGGTGAAAATGACCGCTGAAAGATGGGCATTTTCCCTTAGCGTAAATAGGCCGTTGGGGCGCCCTGATAGCAGAGATGTCTCTTCCCGCACAGTTATCAGGTGCGTTCCACGATGCGCAGATGAGTGAACTGCAAAGCCATATAGATAGCTGATGAGCGACTCCCTGCTCCACAGCATTGAACTGGGCGCATGGAAATCGGCTAAGGCCAGAACGAGCGGCTTACCCTCCACGTGCGGTAGGGATTCGTAACGCTTGTCCAATTTGTTTTGGATGGTCCTCGCAAACCTTTGTAAGCGTCCGCCCAACTCACCTTGCGTAAGTCAGGCCGGCACCCACTGATGCGGCAGCAATTGCCCGATCTCACTG
>NZ_CAMZMX010000012.1:0-119751 GCF_947311875.1 Pseudomonas sp. PARCl1 | reverse complement strand
CCAAGGCGTTCGCGCGCAAATCCCACAGGAATAATTGGCCCGAAACAAACGTAGGAGCGAGCGCAGCTCGCGATGCGCCGCGCGGGCGGCGCTCGATCTCACAGGCGCTGCATACCTTGTGGCAAACACCTGTCAGCCCTGATGCAATCCCCGTGGGAGCTGGCTTGCCAGCGATAGGGCCAGTACAGGGCCAACAAAAAAGCCCGCATCAAACGATGCGGGCTTTCTCATTCAGCAGGCAGGGCTCAGGCCGCTTTGGCTTCCTGCTGGCTCAGCGAGCGGTTCAGGGCGCTGAACAGTGCCTTGAAGCTGGCGGTGGTGATGTTTTCGTCGATACCCACACCGTGCACCGGGCGGCCACCGGCCACGCGCAACTCGATGTAGGCCGCCGCCTTGGCGTTGGTGCCAGCACCAATCGCGTGCTCGTTGTAGTCCATGATCTCCACGGCAACCGGCAGGCCGGCAACCAGGGCCTCCAGGGCGCCATTGCCCTTGCCGCGCCAGTGCAGGGTGGTTTCGCCTTCGCCGGCGACTTCCACTTCCACGGCGCTATGGCCGTTTTCTTCCTGCAGGCGGTGGCTGACCAGGGCGTATGGCGCGTTGGCCTGCAGGTATTCCTTGTGCAGCAGGCTGTAGATTTGCTGAGCGGTCATTTCCAGGCCCAAACGGTCGGTTTCACCCTGCACAACCTGGCTGAACTCGATCTGCATGCGGCGCGGCAGGCTGATACCGTACTCCTGCTCGAGCAGGTAGGTGATGCCGCCTTTGCCCGACTGGCTGTTGACGCGGATGACCGCCTCGTAGCTGCGGCCGATATCGGCCGGGTCGATCGGCAGGTACGGCACTTCCCACAGCTCGCCTTCCTGCTGCTTGGCGAAGCCCTTGCGGATGGCGTCCTGGTGCGAGCCGGAGAACGCAGTGTGTACCAGGTCGCCGACATAAGGGTGGCGTGGGTGCACGGGCAGTTGGTTGCACTCTTCGACCACCTTGCGCACGCCGTCGATGTCGGAGAAGTCCAGCAGCGGGTCGATACCTTGGGTGTACAGGTTCAGTGCCAAGGTCACCAAGTCGACGTTACCGGTCCGCTCGCCGTTGCCGAACAGGCAGCCTTCGGCGCGATCGGCACCGGCCATCAGGCCCAGTTCGGTGGCGGCAATGCCGGTGCCACGGTCGTTGTGGCAATGCAGGCTGATGATCACGCTGTCGCGGCGGCTGACATTGCGGCAGAACCATTCGATCTGGTCGGCGTAGATGTTCGGCGTGGAGACTTCCACGGTGGCCGGCAGGTTGAGGATGACCTTGTGCTCTGGCGTCGGGTTCCACACCTCGATGACCGCGTCGCACACTTCCTTGGCGAATTCCATTTCCGTCGCGCTGAAGGTTTCTGGCGAGTACTGGAAGGTCCAGTGGGTTTCGGGCTGCTGGGCGGCATACTTGACGAACAGCTTGGCGGCGTTCACCGCGATGTCTTTCACGCCTTGCTTGTCCTGGTTGAAGACAATGCGGCGGAACGCGGGGGAGGTGGCGTTATACAGGTGGACGATGGCCTTTTTCGCGCCACGCAGCGACTCGAAGGTACGCGCGATCAGGTCTTCACGGGCTTGGGTGAGCACCTGGATCGTGGTGTCGTCCGGGATGTGGCCGTCTTCGATCAGGGTGCGCACGAAGTCGAAATCGGTCTGCGAGGCAGACGGGAACGCCGCTTCGATTTCCTTCACGCCCACCTGGACCAGGGTCTTCCAGAAGCGCAGTTTCTTCTCCGAATCCATCGGCTCGATCAGCGACTGGTTGCCATCACGCAAGTCGGAGCTGCACCAGATGGGCGCTGCGGTGATGGTCTTCGACGGCCAGGTGCGGTCAGGCAGGTCGATAGTCGGGAAGGCGCGGTATTTTTTCGAAGGGTCTTTGAGCATGGACATGGAAGCAATCCTTTTGTGTGCGGCCGAAATCGGGCCTGCCGAGCGATAACAAGATGAAGAGGCGAGGCGACGCGATTCAGCCTGGTAGTCGTGCGCTGACCAGGCTGAGGCTGCGATGTTGTCGGAGCAGGATGAGGGTGCTGAAGGTTTTCATGCCTTCAAACTTAACCAGTGGGGTGGGGGATGGCAAGCGTTCGGAAAAAATTGAGAGGAATGCTTAAAAAAAGCGTATGAGCGAGATTTTATGGCTGGATTCACCCGTGGGGTTGTTCATTGTTGCGCGGTAGTTTTAGCTGGCGCAACACAGTGGAACCCCGTTGACCAATTCTCGCCTCATCGCCGGCAAGCCAGCTTCCACAGCACTGTCACAGGGCTGGAACGCTGTGGAGGCGGGGTTTGTCGGCGAGTCTGGCGCTGCGGTCTCAGGGCTGAAACGCGCCGATGAAAATCGCCGGATCCACCCGCGCATCGTTCAGGCTCACGTTCCAGTGCATGTGCGGCCCGGTAGCCCGGCCGGTTGAGCCCACGCGCCCGACTACCTCGCCCCGGCGCAGTTGCTGCCCCACCTGCACATCGATCTTCGACATGTGGCAGAACATGCTGATGAAGCCCTGGCCGTGGTCCACGAATACCGTGCGGCCATTGAAGAAGTAATCCCCCACCAGAATCACCTTGCCATTGGCCGGGGTCTTGATGGGCGTACCTGCCGGCACCGCGAAGTCCAGCCCGGCATGCGGGTTGCGTTCCTCGCCATTGAAAAAGCGACGCACGCCGAACTTGCTCGACAACGGGCCGTTGACCGGCTTGTCGAGGATCAGGTTGCTGGGCAGGGCAGGGCTGAAACTGCGGTAGGCCTTGATCTGCTCAGCCAGCTCGCGGTCGATGCGCTTGAGGTCGGCGGGGTTCGGGTTGACCTGGCGGGTGTTCTTCAGGGTAATGCGCTGTTCGGGGTACTTTTTGCTACCCACGCTGAACGGCAGGTTGCGCCCGCCTTGGCTGAGCAGGGCAGTACCCGGCTTCTGGGTCAGCGGGATTCCGACAATGGCCAACCAGTTCTCCTGCTCCTTGACCACCAGCACCGGCTTGCCGTCGAAGCGCGCTTCGGGGGCGCTGGCGGCAGGGCCGAGGTTGACCACCGCCACGCCGCCGGGCACCGGCTTGTTCAGCGCACGCGTGATGTAACTGGCCTGGGCGCCGCCGGCCAGCAGTAACAGGGAAAGGGCGAACAGGGAGGCAAGCAGGCGGGGCATGTGTCAGTCCAATAGCGAAAGGGTGACCGGAGTCAGGTGATTGTCTTCCACGCGCACCAGCAGCTCGCCCTGGTCCAGGCGTGCCGTAAGGCGTTGGCCGTTGCGGGTCTGTTCGGCGCTGCGAATCGCCTGGCCGTGGTCGTCGAGCAGGATGCTGTAGCCGCGCGCCAGTGTGGCCAGCGGGCTGACCACCTGCAGCGTCTGCAACTGGGCCTGGAAGCGCTGGCGGCGGTCCTTGAGCAGTTCGCGCATGGCCCGTGGCAGGCGCTCGGCCAGGCTGTCCAGGCGCTGGGCCAGCAGTTTCAGGTTGCGCCCCGGGTGTTGCGCAGCCAGGCGGGTTTCTGCCCGCGCCAAACGCTCACGGC
Source organism: Pseudomonas sp. PARCl1 (assembly GCF_947311875.1). Classification (NCBI taxonomy): domain Bacteria; kingdom Pseudomonadati; phylum Pseudomonadota; class Gammaproteobacteria; order Pseudomonadales; family Pseudomonadaceae; genus Pseudomonas; species Pseudomonas sp. PARCl1. The sequence goes on along the minus strand of NZ_CAMZMX010000012.1, from coordinate 116,217 downwards.
GCTGGTTGAGGCTGAGCAGGAACGCCCGGCGCAGGCGCATGTCCAGGTCGTCCAGGCGCTGGGCCTGCTGGCGCAAGCGCTCACCTGGGTGGCGCAGGCGCCTGGTCAGCGAGTCCAGGCGCAGGCGGTCATGGCTCAGGCGGTTCTGCATGCGCAGCAACAAGCGCCGCTGCAGCCCGTCCAGGCGTTGGCGAATACCACTGCTGTCGGGCGCCAGCAGCTCTGCGGCGGCAGACGGAGTGGGGGCGCGAACGTCTGCCACGAAGTCGCTGATGGACACATCGGTCTCATGGCCGACTGCGCTGACAATCGGTGTGACGCAGGCAGCCACGGCGCGGGCCACGGCTTCTTCGTTGAAGCACCACAGGTCTTCCAGCGAGCCGCCACCACGGGCCAGGATCAGCGCATCGAAGCCAAGGCCGTCGGCCAGGCGGATGGCACGCACGATCTGTGCGATGGCCTCGCGGCCCTGTACCGCCGTGGGAATCAGGTTCAGTTCCACCTGCGGGGCGCGGCGGCCGAACACACTGATGATGTCGCGGATCACCGCGCCGGTGGGGGAGGTGATGATACCGATGCGTTGCGGGTGGGCAGGCAAGGGCTTCTTGCGTTCGGCGCTGAACAGCCCTTCGGCACCGAGCTTTTCCTTCAAGGCCTCGAATGCCAGGCGCAGCGCGCCATCCCCCGCCGGCTCGACGGTGTCGAGAATCAGCTGATAATCACCCCGGCCCTCGAACAGCGAAACCTTGCCCCGCACCCGCACCGCCAGGCCATCGCGCAGCGCTTGGCGCACCCGCGTGGCGCTCTGCCGGAACAGGGCGCAGCGTACCTGGGCACCGCTGTCCTTGAGGGTGAAGTACATGTGGCCAGACGCCGGGCGGGCGAGGTTGGAAATCTCGCCTTCCACCCACACGCTGCGGAACACGTCCTCGAGCAGCACGCGGGCGCGGCCGTTGAGTTGGCTGACCGTCAGGACCTCGCGGTCCAGGCCGAGTCGTTCGAAAGGGTCTCTGATCATGGCCGGCATCATACCCTACCGGGCGTTGCGGGCTAGCCGTGATCTTTCATCGCGGCCACGAACTGGCGCACCAATTGCTCTGCATCGCGCCGGCACGCCAGGGCCACGGTGCTTTCCCGGCCCCCCTCCAGGGTGACGAAACTGATAGAGGCCGGCGCAATGTCGCGCATGCATTGCGGCAGCAGCGCCACGCCAAAACCTGCCTGGATCAGCTGCAACTGGGTCGTTTTGCGCGACAGCACCTGCGCCGCCTGCGGGAAAAAGCCCGCATCCATGCACAACGAGGCTGCCAGGTAGCTCAGCCCGCCGCGCTCACGGTGCGGAATGGAAATGAAGCGCTCGTCGCGCAACTGCTGCAGCGCCACCTGCGCCACACCGGCCAACGGATGCCCGGCCGCCACCGCAAGCAGCAAGGGCTCGCTGAACAGTTCATGCAGCACCACGCCTTCATGCTGGCGAAGCACCGGCAAGCGCAACAGGCCGATATCCAGCCGCCCCGCCGCGATGTCTTCCAGTTGGGCCTCCGACGACTGCTGGGCGATGTCCAGTGCAACCCCCGGGTTAGCGTGCAGGTAACCGCTCAAACGCGCCAGCAGCGGGCCGGTCAACGGGACGGTGCTGGAGTGGTTCAGGCGCAAGCTGCCTTGCAACCCTTGGCCAATATCGCGGGTCACCCGCTCTGCCTGCGCCAGGTCGGCCAGCAGGCGCCGTGCCCGCTCCAGCAACGCCTGGCCGGCCGGGGTCAGGCGCGGCAGGCGGGCGGTGCGCTCGAACAATGGCGTGCCCAGTTGCTGCTCCAGCTCCTTGATCTGCCGGCTGAGTGCCGACTGCGCGATGAACAGGCGTTCAGCGGCACCGCTGAAGCTGCCGCACTCGGCGATTTCCACGAAGTAACGCAACTGGCGGATGGACGTCATGTCATGCCTTTTCGAGATGGCTTTGGCGATAAAGCCATATTAGTCGGCATGGCTTTCAGCTGGCTAACCTTTGCCTATGCTCCCTGGAACTGCTGCCATGCTCACTGAACTGTCGCTCACCGGCCTTGACTGGCTGCCCATCCTGCTCGGCGTCGGCGTGGCCTACGTCGTCTTTGGCATTGCCGGTTTCGGCACGGCCCTGGTGGCGGGCCCGGTGCTGATCCATTTCATGCCGTTGTCACGAATCATTCCGCTACTGGTGTTGCTCGATTTTGTCGCCGCCTTCGGCAACCTGCTGCCTTCGCGCCGTGATGTGGTGCGCGGCGAGTTGCTGCGGCTGTTGCCGTTCATGGCCCTGGGCTGCACGTTGGGCGTGGTGTTCCTGCTGCGTTTGCAGTCTGACGTGCTGTTGCTGTTGATGGGCCTGTTCGTTACGGCCTACGCGCTGTATAGCCTGGCGGTCAGAGTACGGCCGGCGAACCTGTCGGGTTTCTGGGCAGTGCCAATGGGTACGGCAGGCGGGCTGTTCGGGGCGCTGTTCGGCAGCGGCGGTTTTCTTTATGCGCTGTACCTGAGTGCACGCCTGGAACGAAAGGAACAGGTGCGCGCCACCCAGAGCGCGCTGATCAGCTGCAGCACGGTGGTGCGCCTGGCATTGTTCCTGGTCGCCGGTGTTTACGCCGACCAGAGCCTGCTCTTGCTGGCTGCATGCCTGCTGCCGGTCATGTTCATCGGCTTGTGGGTCGGCCGTGGGCTGACCCACAGGCTGTCGCGCGAAGCCTTTGTGCGCCTGGTCACCTGGCTGGTGCTGGCCAGCGGCTTGGCGCTGATCGGTCGCTACCTCGGCGCCTGAGCGGTAGAATTGCGCCCTTACCGCAGTTTTGCAGGCTTGTACCGTTCATGAACACCCAGAGCATTATCGTTCCCAAGCTGTCTACCGTGCCGGTGCACGAAGCCCGCGCCCGTGCCATCGTGCGCTGGCTGGTACGCGAGAAAGTGGTCGAGGAGCAGCTGAGCACCTGTGGCCGTACCGGCAACCGCATGGGCCACGCCCTGGCTGCAGGCGCCCGCAAGGTAGCCCTGCGGCCTGAGTTGTTGCCTTTTGGCGAGCAGACCAACGGCCTGGAAGTGGTGCTCAAGCGTTGCATTTATACCCCCACCGAAGGGTTTCTTGAAGAAGCCGGCTGCCCGCAGTGCCGGCGCGAGGTGGGCGAGCCGCTGTTCGAAAGCCTGGAAGAATGGATGCCGGCGGTCAGTGACAACTTCACCTGCCCGCTGTGCGGCTTCGAAGATGACATCAATGGCTTCATTTACCTGCAGCCATGTGCCTTTTCCAACCTGGGGTTCATCTTCAACAACTGGGGCGAGGCCGGGTTTACCCAGGCCTTTCTCGACAGCTTCGCCGACTGGCTCGATCAGCCGGTGACGGTGGTGCAAGTCAGTTGCAAGCCTTGAGTCGCAAGCTTCAAGAAAAAGCGGCCTGTATGCCTGACGACTCTCGTAGCTTGCCGCTTGTAACTTGAAGCTTGATTTACATTGAGCGGCGCGCCGTGCATGAGTATAATGGCGCGCTTCCATTTTTCCCGCCCGGGAGCCCCCGCGATGCTGCGTATCAGCCAAGAAGCCCTGACCTTCGACGATATCCTCCTTGTACCTGGCTATTCCGAGGTACTGCCCAATGAAGTCAGTCTCAAGACCCGTTTGACTCGTGGCATCGAGCTGAACATTCCGCTGGTTTCCGCCGCCATGGATACCGTGACCGAAGCGCGCCTGGCCATTGCCATGGCTCAGGAAGGCGGCATCGGCATCATCCACAAGAACATGACCATCGAGCAGCAGGCCGGCGAAGTTCGCAAGGTCAAGAAGTTCGAGGCTGGCGTGGTCAAGGACCCGATCACCATCGACGCCGACGCTACCGTGCGCGACCTGTTCGAGCTGACCCGCCTGAACAACATCTCCGGCGTCCCAGTGCTGGCCAACGGTGACCTGGTCGGCATCGTCACTTCCCGTGACGTGCGCTTCGAAAACCGCCTGGACGCCAAGGTCCGCGACGTGATGACGCCAAAAGAGCGCCTGGTCACGGTGCGCGAAGGCGCCGACAAGAACGAAGTGCGCGAGCTGCTGCACAAGCACCGCCTGGAAAAAGTCCTGATCGTTGACGACAAGTTCAACCTCAAGGGCATGATGACCGTCAAGGACATCGAAAAGGCCAAGGCCTACCCGCTGGCCAGCAAGGACGACCAAGGTCGCCTGCGCGTCGGCGCTGCCGTCGGCACTGGCAAGGACACCGGCGAGCGCGTAGCCGCCCTGGTTGCTGCCGGGGTTGACGTGGTGGTGGTCGACACTGCCCACGGTCACTCCAAGGGTGTGATCGACCGCGTGCGCTGGGTGAAGGAAACCTACCCGCAGGTGCAGGTGATCGGCGGCAACATCGCCACCGGCGCTGCGGCCAAGGCCCTGGCCGAAGCCGGCGCTGACGCGGTCAAGGTCGGTATCGGCCCGGGCTCTATCTGCACCACCCGTATCGTTGCAGGCGTCGGCGTGCCGCAAATCAGCGCCATCGCCAACGTTGCCGCTGCACTGGAAGGCACCGGTGTGCCACTGATCGCCGACGGCGGCATCCGCTTCTCCGGTGACCTGTCCAAGGCCATCGTAGCCGGTGCTTCCTGCGTGATGATGGGTTCGATGTTCGCCGGTACCGAAGAGGCGCCAGGTGAAGTCGAGCTGTTCCAGGGCCGTTCCTACAAAGCCTACCGCGGCATGGGCTCGCTGGGTGCCATGGCACAGGCGCAAGGCTCGTCCGACCGTTACTTCCAGGACTCCTCGGCCGGTGCCGAGAAGCTGGTACCGGAAGGCATCGAAGGCCGTGTGCCGTACAAAGGTGCGCTGGCGGCGATCATCCACCAACTGATGGGCGGCCTGCGTTCGTCCATGGGCTACACCGGCAGCGCAACCATCGAAGAGATGCGCACCAAGCCGGAGTTCGTACGCATCACCGGCGCCGGCATGGCCGAGTCCCACGTGCATGACGTGCAGATCACCAAAGAAGCCCCTAACTACCGCGTCGGCTAACGCCCCCAGCGGTAAGCGACAAGCTTAAAGCTACAAGCGGTAGTTGCGCTGCAGCGACTACCGCGTTCTCCCCGATCAACTTGCAGCTTGCGGCTTGACGCTTGCAACTGCATCAGAGATTGAGTCATGGCCCTCGACATTCACGCTCACCGCATCCTGATCCTCGATTTCGGTTCCCAGTACACCCAGCTGATTGCCCGCCGCGTGCGCGAGATCGGCGTGTACTGCGAGCTGCACCCGTTCGACATGGACGATGAAGCGATCCGCGAATTCAACCCGCGCGGCATCATCCTCGCCGGCGGCCCCGAGTCGGTCCACGAAGCCAACAGCCCGCGCGCGCCGCAGGCAGTGTTCGACCTGAACGTGCCGGTGCTGGGCATCTGCTACGGCATGCAGACCATGGCCGAACAGATGGGCGGCAAGGTCGAAGGTTCCGACCTGCGTGAGTTCGGTTATGCCCGCGTGGACGTGGTCGGCAAGAGCCGCCTGCTCGACGGCATCGAAGATCACATCGACGCTGACGGCGTACTGGGCCTGGACGTGTGGATGAGCCACGGCGACAAGGTCACCCAGATGCCGGGCAATTTCCATGTATTGGCCAGCACCCCAAGCTGCCCGATCGCCGGCATGTTCGACGACACCCGCGGCTATTACGGCGTGCAGTTCCACCCGGAAGTGACCCACACCAAGCAGGGCGGTCGCATCCTGTCCCGCTTCGTGCAGGACATCTGTGGCTGCGAGGCCCTGTGGACCCCATCCAACATCGTTGAAGACGCCATCGCCCAGGTGCGTGCACAAGTGGGTTCGGCCAACGTCCTGCTGGGCCTGTCTGGCGGCGTCGACAGCTCGGTGGTTGCCGCGCTGCTGCACCGCGCCATCGGCGACCAGCTGACCTGCGTATTTGTCGACAACGGGCTGCTGCGCCTGCACGAAGGTGACCAGGTGATGGCCATGTTCAAGGAGAACATGGGCGTCAAGGTCATTCGCGCCGACGCTGAAAAGCAGTTCCTCGACAACCTGGAAGGCGAAGCCGACCCGGAGAAGAAGCGCAAGATCATCGGCCGCACCTTCATCGACGTGTTCGATGCCGAGGCCAGCAAGCTGGAAAACATCCAGTTCCTTGCCCAGGGCACCATCTACCCGGACGTGATCGAGTCGGCTGGCGCCAAGAGCGGCAAGGCCCACGTGATCAAGTCGCACCACAACGTCGGTGGCCTGCCGGAGGAAATGAACCTCAAGCTGGTCGAGCCGCTGCGTGAACTGTTCAAGGACGAAGTGCGCAAGATCGGCCTGGAGCTGGGCCTGCCGTACGACATGGTCTACCGCCACCCGTTCCCGGGCCCAGGCCTGGGTGTGCGTATCCTTGGTGAAGTGAAGAAGGAATACGCCGACATCCTGCGTCGTGCCGACCACATCTTCATCGAAGAGCTGCGCAAAGCCGACTGGTACCACAAGACCAGCCAGGCCTTCGTGGTGTTCCAGCCGGTCAAGTCGGTCGGCGTCGTCGGCGACGGCCGTCGCTACGCCTGGGTCGTGGCCCTGCGTGCCGTGGAGACCGTGGACTTCATGACCGCGCGTTGGGCACACCTGCCGTACGAGCTGCTGGAAACCGTCAGCGGCCGTATCATCAATGAAATCGACGGCATCTCGCGCGTGACCTATGACGTGTCGAGCAAGCCGCCGGCGACGATTGAGTGGGAATGATCCCTCTCTGGCGTTGAACGAAAAGGGCCGCATTGCAGGCCCTTTTCTTTTGCCTGGGAAAAACTGCTATTCGCTGCCAGGCGGGTGGCCGAAATAGGCCTTGTAGGCATGGCAGAAATTGGCAGGGTTGGCATAACCGACCTGGTAGGCCACCTGCGACACCTGCCAGCGCCTTTCCAGCAGCAGGGTGCGGGCCTGCTCCAGGCGTTGCTGGCGCACGTACTGCAGCATTGGCCGGCCGAATTCGTCGCGGAACGCCCGGCGCAAGGTGGTCTCGCCCACGCCCAGTTGGCGTGCAAGGCTGGCGGCGGTGGGTGGGGTGGCCAATTGGGTGTCGAGCAGGCGCCGCGCTTCGATGACCAGGTCGCGCAGCCCGCGGTCCGGGTTTTTCGTGCCTTGTACAGGGCCGATCAAGTGGCGCGCCAGCTCCAGCACCACGGCCACGCTCAGGCTTTCGCAATGCAGGCGCCGTAGCCCACCGGTATAGGGTGACAGGTACAGCTGCTGCAGCAAGCGGCTGACGGCGGGGCATTGGGGGAGTTGATCGAAGCGCATGCCGTCTGCGGTCAAGGCCAGCAGGGGTAGCAATTGCGCATCGTCCCGCGCCAGCTCATGCAGGTAGTCGCCGGCAATGCGCACGCCAGCCATGCGCGCATGGCTGTCAGCAGGCAACTGGTCCTGCGCTTCCAGGCTTTCGCCCAGGCCCAGCAGGTGCAAGTGGCCGGGGGCGTAATGGTTGAGCGTGCCGTCGACCTTGTGCTGCCAGGCACCGTCGAACACGTGGACGACGCACAGGCTTTGCGGCAGCAGTTTGTCGATTTGCAACGGTTCGGGAAACTGCAGGTTGCAATCGAAGTACTGCAGCCCCGCGTGCACGGTCTGCGCCCGATAATGCCCGGTTGCACGCCCCATGATTTGCGCCTTGCCGCTGTCCAGCACGCCGGCGTCGGCCAGCGAGCCGGGGCTGTCGAAGGAAAAGGAGGTGTCCAGGTAGGGGCTGGTCGATCGCATGGGCGCTACGTCCTTGGTTGGCGGCGGCATGAGCATAAATGGTAACGCGCGCACATTTTTGGCAACAGCCATTGTGCGCGGCGGTTCATCTTTTGTGCGAACCGGCCACAGGGGTTGGCAGTGCCGGCGTAGCTGTCTTCAATGATCGATCGTTTCGCATCATGGTGGAAAAAATGTTCGCTTATCGTAAATGGGCTGCCTTGCTGGTGGCATCGCTCACGCTTTGGCTAGGCCAGGCACATGCCGAACAACGGCCTGCAGTAGCCGAACAGGTCAAGGCCTATATGGGCACCGAGGGCGTCAAGGTATGGACGCTGCGCATTGGCGAGCGGGCCGCCAATGAGGCGCTGGTCCAGGTCGAAGGCGTCGATCACGACTGGAACATGCGCATTCAGAAAATGCAGGTCGAGAAAACCGCCAAGGACACCCGCTACTGGACGACGGTCGATGGCAACAAGTTTGTCGTGTTGATCGTGCAGGGCGGCTGGGGCGGCGAGCTCTACCTGCCGGGTGAGCCGCAACCGTTGCCGGTTGGCTACTCCGAGGGGCTGTCGCGCCAAGGTGATTCGCAGGCTTTTCTGACCGATTACCTGGCCAAGCAGCAGTGAACGGGGAGCACATCTGATCATGGCTAAACCCGACGAACCGCTGGCCGACCTTTCCGGCGCGCTTGGCGAAGACTATGAGCAAGCCCGTGCCGCCCAGCGCGAGCGGGTGGTTGCCGAACTCAAACAGGTAATCGAGCGCGTCCCGGAGCAAAGCGAATTTACCAACTCCCGGCGTTACAAGGTCTGGGGGCCGATACTGCTGGTGGGCGCCCTGATTCTGCTGGTCACCACGTTCAACCCGCAACGCCTGGGCGCGGTCGCACTGGTGCTGTTCGTGGTGTGCATGGCGGCAGTGGTGACCTGGCAGCACCGCAACGCGGGCACGCAGGTGTTCATGCGCCTGACTCGCCGACAGCTGTTCGTCGATACCCTGGACGCCCCTGTCGACATGGCTGAAGTCGAGGACATCGCGGTCAAGGACGAAGGCCTGGTCATGGTACAGACGCTGGAGATGAGCAGCGAAGCTGCGCTCCCTAAGCATCGCGTGGTCAAGCTGCAGTTTTTCGGAAACCAGGCGATGGCCCTGAAAAAGCCGCGACCGCAGATTCGCATCATGTCTGCCGGCCTGGCCTTGAAGGGTCGCAAGCTGGGGAACGACGAAGTGCTCGAGCTGTTGGCGGCCTACCGCAATGCGGCCCATGCACAACGGCAACTGGAGTTGATGCAGGTAGATGTATAGCGGGGCGCTGCAATGAGGCGCCTGGCTTGGGGCCTGGTCATGCTGCTGTTGCCGTTGCTGCTGGTCGGCTGGGGCGGCGTGCAGCAATGGCGGGCCGAGACGGCGCAAGAGCAGGCGGGGATCATCCGGCAGTGGCTGGCAACGCCCAGCGAGGACTTGTTGCGCACACTGCCTTGGGCGGCGCGCAAGGAACTGGCAGGGCGCCTGGACACGCGTGAAGTGCTGCAACGGCAGTTGGATGAGCTCGATACCGACCGCCACTGGCTTAGCGTGCGTAGAACGCTGGCCGGTGTCGGCGGCTGGCTGGCATGGGGCGCGCTGGTCGCTGGCATCGGCGCTTGGCTCAGGCTCAGGTACGACGCCTGGCGGGCCTTGCGCTCGGCGCATTACCTGCACCAGCGCATGACCGCCAGCTGGCGGGTGCTGGGGCGTTGGCTAAGCGTCTACATGGGGCTGCTGGCTGGCTCGTTGGGCCTTCTGCTGCTGTATGAAGTCAGCGCCGGCTTCAGCCATGCGGCACAGGGCGGGGTTACCGTGCTGATCGTGGTGCTGCCGCTGGCGTCATTACTGCTCGTGTGCCTGCGTACCGCCTGGCGAATGCGCCAGCAATGGCCGCGCATCGGGGCGTCGAAGGCGAGCTTTCTCGGCCGACAGCTTCACCGGCAGGGGGCTTCGGCGCTCTGGCAATGGGTCGAGGGCCTGGCCGCGCAGTTGCATGCGCCAGTACCGGACAATATCGTGGTCGGCATCGACCAAAGCTTTTTCGTCACCAGCGTTCCAGTCGTGCTGCAGCCCTGTCAGTCGGTACTCAATGGCCGAACCTTGTATCTGTCGTTACCGTGTCTCGGCGCCTTGAGCCAGCGGGAAGCCGCCGCGATCATTGGCCATGAGCTTGGCCATTTTCGCAGCCGCGACACGGAGCAGGGCAGTGCGACCAACGCACGCTTCAGCTTGATGTGCGCCCAGTTCTCGACCCTGGTCGACGCTGAGCGCGGCGCCGCCTGGGTCGCTCGCCCGGTGGTATGGGCAGCCGGTCAGTTCCTGCACCATTTTCAGGTCGCGGTCCATCACTGGGGGCGTGAGCAGGAATTGCTGGCTGACCGGGCCGGTGCCGAAGTGGCCGGGCCGGAGCTGTTCATGCAGGCGTTGTTGCGGGCGATCGCCCTGGGCAGCATGGTCGATGCCTTGCTGCACGAGTGCGGCGGCCAAGGCCTGCTGGCAGCGCTGCCCCGGCATTTGCAGCGCGTGCCGTTGCGCCTGGATGAGGACGTGCTGGGCCTGACCATGCCCCATCCATTCGACTCCCATCCGCCATTGGCTGCGCGCCTCGACAACCTTCGCGTCAGGCTGGACGGTGCACTGCTGCAGGCTGCCATGCGCCAACCTGGCGACCATGACCGGCAGTGGTTCAATCAGTTGTGTGGCGGCGCCGTGGAAGCGGAACGCCAGGGTCTCTAGAGACTTCACTTAATATTTCCCATTTGCAGGTGTATCGTATTCGCCCTTCATCGTCAGCCGAGGCTGGCAGCTTGATCGCACCGAACACGAGGTACCCGCACCGATGTCCTTCACCCGTCGACAAATGCTCAAGGGCCTGACCGGCCTGGTTGTGGTTGGCCTGGGCGCCGGTGGCGCGGCGCGTTACTGGCTGGGCAAGGTCGAGGACGACAACGCCGGCCATGACTACGAGCTGATCGCCGCGCCGCTTGACGTCGAGCTGGTGCCGGGCTTCAAGACCGAGGCCTGGGCGTTCGGGCCCTCTGCACCGGGCACCGAATTGCGTGTGCGCCAAGGCACCTGGCTGCGGGTGCGCTTCATCAACCACCTGCCGGTGGAAACCACCATCCACTGGCACGGTATCCGCCTGCCGCTGGAAATGGACGGCGTGCCTTATGTGTCGCAACTGCCGGTCAAGCCAGGCGAGTACTTCGACTACAAGTTCCGCGTACCGGATGCGGGCAGCTACTGGTACCACCCTCATGTCAGCAGTTCCGAAGAGCTGGGCCGTGGCCTGGTCGGCCCGCTGATCGTCGAGGAGCGCGAGCCCACCGGCTTCCGGCATGAGCGCACACTCAGCCTGAAGAACTGGCACGTGGACGAGGAGGGTGGCTGGCTGCCGTTCAGTATCCCGCGCGAGGCCGCGCGCAACGGCACCGCCGGGCGCCTGATCACCATCAATGGCCAGGCCGACGCGGTCACCGAACTGCCGGCCGGGCAGGTGGTGCGCGTGCGTCTGCTGAACCTGGACAACACCTGGACTTACCGGGTGAACCTCAAGGGCAACTGCGAGGCCCGGATCTACGCGCTCGATGGTAACCCGGTGACCCCTCGCCCCCTGGAGGACGAGTACTGGCTCGGCCCTGGCATGCGCATCTGCCTGGCTATCCGCATTCCCCAGGCGGGGGAGGAAATTTCCCTGCGCGATGGCTTCGTGCGCCTGGGCACCCTGCGCTCGGTGGCCAGTACCGATGCCCCGGGGGACTGGCCGCCAGCGCTGCCGGCCAACCCGATAGCCGAACCGGACCTGGAGAATGCCGAAAAGCTCAACTTCAATTTCGAATGGGCGGCGAAGGTTTCGGTCACCACCGACCAGGACAAGCCACCGAGCCTTTGGCAAATCAACGGCCAAGCCTGGGACATCACCGACAAGACCTGCGCCGACCGCCCCATCGCCACGCTGCAAAAAGGCAAAAGCTACATCTTCGAGTTGAAGAACATGACCCAGTACCAGCACCCGATCCACCTGCATGGCATGAGTTTCAAGGTGATCGCCTCCAACCGGCACGACATCAAGGAGCCGTGGTTCACCGACACCTACCTGCTGGGCAAGAACGAGCGCGCGCAGGTGGCCCTGGTGGCGGATAACCCCGGCACCTGGATGTTCCACTGCCACGTCATCGACCACATGGAAACCGGCCTGATGGCCGCTATCGCGGTGGTGTGATGCGCCCGCAGATCATCGATCGCAGCCGCGATCAGGAATTCATGCGCCTGGCGTTGTCCCTGGCAGCCGAGGGTGCAGCGCTGGGCGAGGTACCGGTGGGGGCGGTGCTGGTGCAGCATGGCCAGGTGATTGGTCAGGGCTTCAACCGGCCGATCATCGACAGCGACCCCAGTGCCCATGCCGAGATGGTGGCGATTCGGGCGGCGGCCAAGGCGGCCAGCAACTACCGCCTGCCAGGCAGCACCCTGTACGTCACGCTGGAACCATGCAGCATGTGTGCAGGCCTGATCGTACATTCACGGGTGATGCGGGTGGTGTTTGGCGCGCTGGAGCCCAAGGCGGGGATCGTGCAAAGCCAGGGGCAGTTCTTCGGCCAGGGCTTTCTCAACCACCGGGTGATGGTGGAGGGCGGGGTGCTGGCGCAGGAGTGTGGGCAGATCCTCAGCGACTTCTTCAAGGCCCGCCGGGCCAAGGGCTAGCCTGGGCCGACCTGTTCGCGGGCACGCCCGCTCCCATACTAATGCCACTCCCTCAGGCTTGTGGTGGACCTGTGGGAGCGGGCGTGCCCGCGAACAGGCCGCTACAGGCTCACATCGGCGGTGACTGGTCCGCAGGCTTGTCCTTGTTCACACCAGGCACATGCAGGTTGCCTTCGGCGACCTGGCCTTCGAGCTGCGGTTGGGTGACCCAGGTGAGGATGTCGTAGTAGCGGCGGATGTTGGCCACGAAGTGCACAGGCTCGCCACCGCGGGCATAGCCGTACTTGGTCTGCCGGTACCACTGTTTCTGCGACAGGCGCGGCAGCATCTTCTTCACGTCCAGCCACTTGTTCGGGTTGAGCTTTTCGCGCTTGGCCAGGGTACGGGCATCTTCCAGGTGGCCGCTGCCGACGTTGTAGGCAGCCAGGGCGAACCAGGTGCGGTCTGGCTCCTTGATGCTGTCGTCGAGCTCTTCCTTGATTTTCATGAAGTACTTGGCGCCCCCCTGGATGCTCTGCCGCGGGTCCAGGCGGTTGGATACGCCCATCGCCTGGGCGGTGCGCTGGGTCAGCATCATCAGGCCGCGTACGCCGGTCTTGGAGGTTACCTCCGGTTGCCACATCGATTCCTGGTAACCAATGGCGGCCAGCAGGCGCCAGTCCACCTGCTCGACCTTGGCGTAGCTCTTGAAGTGCTTCTCGTACTTGGGCAGGCGCTGCTGCAGATGCTGGGCGAAGGTGTAGGCGCCCACGTAGCCCAGAACATCGACATGGCCGTAGTAGCGGTCCTTCAAGCGCTGCAGGGTGCCGTTTTTCTGCGCCTTGTCGAGGAATTCATTGATTTCGTTGAGCAGGCTGTTGTCTTCACCGGCCGCGACTGCCCAGCGTTGATCACGGGTATCGCCCACGTCGAAGGCAACCCGCACGTTGGGGAAGTACACCTGGTTCATCGCCAGTTCGTTGGAGTCGACCAGGGTCAGGTCGATCTGGCCTTCGTCGACCATGCGCAGCAGGTCGACCACCTCGACCGCATCGGACTCTTCATATTCCAGGCCTGGGTTCTGCTTTTTCAGCTCGGCCAGAAGGTCGGCATGGCTGCTGCCCTTGAGCACCATGATTTTCTTGCCGACCAGGCCCTTGGCGTCGGTCGGGCGTGGGCGGCCGTTGCGATAGACCACCTGCGGGGTGACTTCCAGGTAGGGATGCGAGTATTTCACCTGGGCCTTGCGCCGTTCACTGCTGACCAGGCCGGCCGCGGCCAGCACCGGGCCGGCGGGCTTGCCGAGCGAATCGTACAGTTCGTCGAGGTTGTCGGCGGTTTCGATCTGCAGTTTTACGCCGAGATCATCGGCGAAATGCTGGACAAGTTCGTACTCGAAGCCGGTTTCGCCGTTGCGGTCCTGGAAGTAGGTGGCCGGGCTGTTGCGGGTGATCACGCGCAGCACGCCGTCCTCCTTCACGCGCTCGAGGGTGCTGGGTTTTTCAACGCAGGCACCGAGCAGCAGAAAGAGTCCGGTTGCGAGGAGCCATTTGGCGCAACGCTGGCGCAAAGCAGTGTGGGCGAACATAGCTTGCAGTATACGCAAAGGACCGGCGCAACCATATCTCGACAACTGTTAGGTTGTCTGGTAGCGGATTATGTGCTGCAAGCTTCAAGCTGCAAGCCACAAGAAAAAGCAGCCGGGCAGGGCATGTTTTTTTCTTGTGGCTTGCAGCTTACGGCTTGTCGCTTTTTTTTGACCCCAAAGTCCGGTTCCGCCGCCCGGCAGCCATGGCTTAGAGCGGGTGCCGAAAGCCAACGATTTAGGCTAGAATGCACGGCCTCTAAGCACACCCCTTCCTGAGGCTGTCCCGACGATGTTGATCCTGCGCGGCGCTCCTGCCCTTTCTGCCTTTCGCCACGGTAAATTACTCGAGCAACTGAGCCAGAAAGTCCCCGCTGTTACTGGTTTGTATGCCGAATTTGCCCACTTCGCCGATGTTGAAGGCGAACTGACCGCCGACCAGCAGCAGGTGCTGGGCCGTCTGCTCAAGTACGGCCCGAGCGTGCCGGTACAGGAGCCGAGCGGCCGCCTGTTCCTGGTCGTACCGCGCCTGGGCACCATCTCGCCATGGGCCAGCAAGGCCAGCGACATCGCTCACAACTGCGGCCTGCAGGCAATCCAGCGCCTGGAGCGTGGTATCGCCTACTACGTTGCCGGCAACCTGAGCGACGCTGACGCCGCCCTGATCGCCGCCGAGCTGCACGACCGCATGACCCAGCGCGTGCTCGGCCAGTTGGAGCAGGCCGCTGACATGTTCAGCCACGCCCAGCCCAAGCCGATGACCTCGGTCGATATCCTCGGCGGCGGCCGCGACGCGCTGGCCAAGGCCAACATCGACCTCGGCCTGGCCCTGGCCGAAGACGAAATCGACTACCTGGTCAATGCCTTCCAGGGCCTCAAGCGCAACCCGAACGACATCGAACTGATGATGTTCGCCCAGGCCAACTCCGAGCACTGCCGCCACAAGATCTTCAACGCCAGTTGGGACATCGACGGCCAGGCGCAGGAAAAAAGCCTGTTCGGCATGATCAAGAACACCTACCAGATGCACAACGAAGGTGTGCTGTCTGCGTACAAGGACAACGCCTCGGTGATCGTCGGCAACGTTGCCGGCCGCTTCTTCCCGAACCCTGAAACCCGCCAGTACGGCGCGGTGCAGGAGCCGGTGCACATCCTCATGAAGGTGGAAACCCACAACCACCCGACCGCCATCGCCCCGTTCTCCGGTGCGTCCACCGGCTCGGGTGGCGAAATCCGCGACGAAGGTGCTACTGGCCGAGGCGCCAAGCCCAAGGCTGGCCTGACCGGCTTCACCGTGTCCAACCTGCGCATTCCGGGCTTCGAGCAGCCCTGGGAGCAGGCCTACGGCAAGCCAGAGCGCATCGTCGACGCCCTCGACATCATGATCGAAGGCCCATTGGGCGGTGCTGCTTTCAACAACGAATTCGGTCGCCCGGCGCTGACCGGCTACTTCCGTACCTTCGAGCAGGCCATCAACACCCCGCACGGTGAAGAAGTACGCGGTTACCACAAGCCGATCATGCTCGCAGGCGGCATGGGCAACATCCGTGAAGACCACGTGCAGAAGGGCGAGATCACGGTCGGCGCCAAGCTGATCGTACTCGGTGGTCCGGCCATGCTGATCGGCCTGGGCGGCGGCGCTGCTTCGTCGGTGGCCACCGGCGCCAGCTCCGCTGACCTGGACTTCGCCTCGGTACAGCGTGAAAACCCGGAAATGGAGCGCCGTTGCCAGGAGGTCATCGACCGCTGCTGGCAGCTGGGCGATGCCAACCCTATCGCCTTCATCCACGACGTGGGCGCCGGCGGCATCTCCAACGCCTTCCCGGAGCTGGTCAACGACGGTGGCCGCGGTGGCCGCTTCGAGCTGCGCAACGTGCCCAACGACGAACCGGGCATGGCCCCGCACGAAATCTGGAGCAACGAGTCGCAGGAGCGTTACGTGCTGGCCGTCAGCGCCGTCGACTTCGAGCGCTTCAAGGCCATTTGCGAGCGCGAGCGTTGCCCGTTTGCCGTGGTCGGTGAAGCCACCGAAGAAAAGCACCTGACCGTCAGCGACAGCCACTTCGGCAACACCCCGGTGGACATGCCCCTCGACGTGCTGCTGGGCAAGCCGCCGCGCATGCACCGTTCGGTCACCCGTGAAGCCGAGCTGGGCGATGATTTCGACCCAAGCGAGCTGGACCTGGACAGCGCCGTGCAGCGCGTGCTGAACCACCCGGCAGTGGCCAGCAAGAGCTTCCTGATCACCATCGGCGACCGCACCATCACCGGCCTGGTTGCCCGCGACCAGATGGTCGGCCCGTGGCAGGTTCCGGTTGCCGACTGCGCCGTCACGGCCACCAGCTTCGATGTGTACACCGGTGAAGCCATGGCCATGGGCGAGCGAACCCCGCTGGCCTTGCTGGACGCCCCCGCATCCGGCCGCATGGCCATTGGCGAAACGCTGACCAACCTGGCGGCATCGCGCATCGAGAAACTGTCCGACGTCAAGCTGTCGGCCAACTGGATGTCCGCTGCCGGCCACCCAGGTGAAGACGCGCGCTTGTACGACACCGTCAAGGCGGTCGGCATGGAGCTGTGCCCAGAGCTGGGCATTACCATTCCGGTCGGCAAAGACTCCATGTCGATGAAAACCAAGTGGAGCGACGAGGGCGTCGAGAAGAGCGTGACCTCGCCGATGTCGCTGATCATCACCGGCTTCGCGCCGGTCACCGACATTCGCAAGACCCTGACCCCGCAACTGCGCATGGACAAGGGTGAAACCGACCTGATCCTGGTCGACCTCGGCCGCGGCAAGAACCGCATGGGCGCCTCGATCCTGGCCCAGACCTACGGCAAGATCGCTGCCCAGGCACCGGATGTCGACGACGCCGAAGACCTCAAGGCCTTCTTCGCCGTGATCCAGGGCCTGAACGAAGATGGCCACCTGCTGGCCTACCACGACCGTTCCGACGGTGGCCTGGCCGCCACCGTGCTGGAAATGGCCTTTGCCGGCCACTGCGGCCTGGACCTGCACCTCGACCCGCTGACTGACAGCAAGGCCGATGTGGCGGCCATTCTGTTCAACGAAGAGCTGGGGGCGGTCATTCAGGTTCGCCAGGACGCCACCCCCGACGTACTGGCACAGTTCAGCGCCGCTGGCCTGGGCGAAGGTTGCGTGGCGGTGATCGGCAAGCCGGTCAACAACGCCGAAGTGTCCATCAGCCTCAATGGCGAAGTGCTGTTCGACGACGACCGCCGCATGCTGCAGCGCCAGTGGGCCGAGACCAGCTACCAGATCCAGCGCCTGCGCGACAACGCCGACTGCGCCGACCAGGAATTCGACCTGCTGCTGGAGGAAGACAACCCGGGCCTGTCGGTCAAGCTGGGCTTCGACGTCAACGACGACATCGCCGCACCGTACATCAAGAAAGGCGTGCGCCCGCAAGTGGCCATCCTGCGCGAGCAGGGCGTCAACGGCCAGGTTGAAATGGCTGCAGCCTTCGACCGCGCCGGCTTCGCCGCCATCGACGTGCACATGAGCGATATCCTTGCCGGCCGCGTCGACTTCGAGGCCTTCAAGGGCCTGGTGGCCTGCGGTGGTTTCTCCTACGGTGACGTGCTGGGCGCCGGTGAGGGCTGGGCCAAGTCGGCGCTGTTCAACAGCCGCGCCCGTGATGCCTTCCAGGCCTTCTTCGAGCGTACCGACAGCTTCGCCCTGGGCGTGTGCAACGGTTGCCAGATGATGTCCAACCTGCACGAGCTGATCCCGGGCACCGAGCACTGGCCGCACTTCGTGCGCAACCGCTCGGAGCAGTTCGAGGCACGTGTGGCCATGGTCGAAGTGCAGAAGTCCAACTCGATCTTCCTGCAAGGCATGGCCGGTTCGCGCATGCCGATCGCCATCGCCCACGGTGAAGGCCATGCCGAGTTCGCCAGCGAAGAAGCGCTGCTGGCCGCCGACATGTCCGGTTGCGTGGCCCTGCGCTATGTCGATAACCACGGCAAGGTCACCGAAGCCTACCCGGCCAACCCGAACGGCTCGCCGCGCGGTATCACCGGCCTCACCAGCCGCGACGGTCGCGTGACCATCATGATGCCGCACCCGGAGCGTGTGTTCCGCGCCGTGCAGAACTCCTGGCGCCCTGACGAGTGGCACGAAGATGCCGCGCTGATGCGCATGTTCCGCAATGCGCGGGTGTGGGTGAACTAAGGCGTGTACAAGCTCGCCTTCTTCGTCCCCGCCAGCCATGTCGACGTGGTCAAGGCCGCTGTGTTCGCCGCCGGTGGCGGGCGCATCGGTGACTATGACCACTGCGCCTGGCAAACCCTGGGCCAGGGCCAGTTTCGCCCGCTGGACGGCAGCCAGCCGTTTCTCGGGCAAACTGGCCGGGTCGAGGTGGTGGAAGAGTGGAAGGTGGAGCTGGTGGTGGCAGACGAGCTGGTAGCCCAGGTCGTCGCTGCACTCAAGCAAAGCCACCCGTACGAGGCGCCAGCCTATGAGGTGTGGCGGCTCGCCGAGTTCTAGACCGCATCAGGGCTATTCGCGGGCACGCCCGCTCCCAAAAGGGTTACACAACTTGTGGGAGCGGGCGTGCCCGCGAACAGGCCAGTAAAGCCAGCACAAGGCCGGCTGTACCACACCGGATCAGACGGTGCCGATCTCCCCGCCATCAACCCGCTGAATCACCACCGTCGCAGCCCGCGGCCTTACCTTGGTACCCGCTGGCGTCACGTCCGTAGCGTTGTCGGTGCATGGCCAGTTCCCTGGGTGCTGAATGTTGACGAACAGCGTCTTGTTGTCCGGGGTAAAGGTAATCCCGGTCACTTCGCAGCCATTCGGGCCAACGAAGAAGCGCCGCAGGTCCACCTGGTTCTGCGCGTTCACCGGCACCTGTTTGCCGCCGGCGTCCACCAGATTAGTGGGGATCACCGCCAGTAGCTGGTCGTTGGTGTAGTCGGTGACAGTGCTTTCGCCGTTGTCGGTCTCGAACCACAGCACGCCACGGCTATCGAAGCTCATGCCATCCGGGCTGGCGAACTGGTTCAGTTCGGTGAGGCCGGAACGGTTGATGTCGGCGGTGCCGGCAGCGTTGGCGCCAAACACGAAGATGTCCCAGGCGAAGCTCAACTGGTCGTCGCTGTCGTGCCAGCGGATGATATGGCCATGGCGGTTCGGCCCGCGCGGGTTGGCGGCATCGGCTTTTTCCGGGGTGCGCGCACTGTTGTTGGTCAGTGTCAGGTACACGTCGCCGTTCAGCGGGTTGACCGTGGTCCACTCCGGGCGGTCCATTGGCGTTGCGCCCACGGCATCGCCGGCACCCCGGGTGTTGAGCAGGATGCCCGGCAGGTCACCGTACAGCGCGCCCAAGGTGCCGCCGCCAGTGGTGGGGGTAGTCACGTCCAGCAGCAGCCAGACACCGGTACCGTCGGCATTGAAGCGGGCGACATACAGCTTGCCCTGGTCCAGGTACTTGGCACCAGTGGCCAGTCGGTCGGCCGGGTTGGCATCGGCGGCATCCCACACGGCGCTGGACACCCACTTGTACACGTATTCGTTGTTGGAGTCGTCACCCATGTACCACACCAGTGGCTTGCCCGGCACCGGCAGGCCCGGGGCGCAGCCTTCGTGGCGGAAGCGGCCCAGTGCGGTACGTTTGGTGGCGAGGGTGCTGCTGTCGTAGGGGTCGATCTCGACGATGTAGCCGTAGGTGCTGGCTTCGTTGCGGTAGTCGTCGGTGGCGCTGGCGCCCTTGGCGGTCACGTCGAAACGGGCGAACTCGTCGGCTTCCTCGCTGGCGTCGCCGGCGGCACTTTCCCATTTGAACTGGCCGCTGGAGGTGCCCACGCCAATGCGCTGCTGGTCTTCAGGGCGGGTGCCCTTGTTGACGAAAATGCCCGGCCAGTTTTCTTCACAGGTGAGGTAGGTGCCCCAAGGCGTATAGCCGTTGCCGCAGTTGTTGTTGGTGCCTCGGCAGTGGGTGCCGGCGGGGGAGTACTTGGTCTTGACGTGTTCGGTGCCACGCAGCGGGCCGCTGATGGCCATGCGCGATGCGGTGGTGAAGCGGCGGTTGAGCGGGTCGTTGTCGACCACCTGCCAGCGGCCATCGGTTTTCTGCAAGCGCACCACGCCAGCGCCGTGGGCGTTGATTTCCTTGCGCACTTCTTCGGCCGGGCGTTTCCCATTGATAGCGGTCGTTGGGCCGGCCGGGTGCAGGGCGGCGGTGTCGATGTACTCGAAGTTGATCGCCAGCAGGCCGTCTTCGGAGCTGCCGTTGATGGGGAAGAAATGCATGCCGTCATGGTGCATGCCCATGGCGTTGGCTTGATCGGTCGAGGTGTTGCTGCCATCGGCTCGCCACGGTTTGGCGTTGCTGTTCAGCGGCGTACCCCATGGGGCGAGCACGTAGGCGCTATAGCCGGCGGCCACTGCGCAGGCGTCGGTGCGCGACCCCGGGATGGATTGGAAACCCAGGGCCAGTTTCGGTTTTTTCGGCTCGGTAACGGGCGGCTGGGTAACCGGGTCATCGTTGGCGGAGCCGCCGCTGTCGAAGCAGCCTGCCAGGCCTGTACCGGCGATCATGGCGATGGCAGCGCCCAGGCTGCCGCGCATCACACTGCGGCGGCTGAGGTAGACGTCCATGACGGAGGCCATCGGCGGGTTGCCGCTGTGGTTCCGGTCCAGATTGTCGCCGGTATCTCGACTCATCAGAGTGTCCTTGTATTCGCTGGGTTGAAACAAACCGCGACTGTAAGGCGCAAATATGATGATTCGTTGGCAGAAATGTTAACGAGCTTTTAAAGCAACCGGCTCCCGGCATTGCCTGGCCTGCGTGGCTGCGCTGGTAAGGCTCAGGGCCGGATTTCGATCAACGTCCCATCGCGTACCAGGTTCCACACCTCCTGCATGTCACGGTTACGCATGGCAATGCAGCCATCGGTCCAGTCCAGGGTGTGGAAGTACCATTCCGGGTATTCATCGTTGATCGGTGTGCCGTGGATCATGATCATGCTGCCGGCACTCACCCCTTCACGGGTTGCGCGGGCGGCATCGTTGCTGTTCGGGTAATTGATGTGCATGGCCAGGTTGAAGCGATCGCTCTGCTTGCGCCAGTCCAGCCAGTACAGGCCCTCTGGGGTCTTCTTGTCGCCCTCGCGCTGCTTGGCGCCCTTGGGCTGCTTGCCCAGGGAAATGCGGTAGGTCTTCAGCGGCTCGCCACGGCTGATCAATTGCAGGCGCCGCTCGGACTTGATCACCAGCACCTTATCGATCAGCGGTTGCATCGCCTGCTGCGAGGACGACGGGGATGGCGCGGCCTGCACAGGCTTGCGAATGATGGTCTCGGTAAATGCCGCCTGGGACACCGAGGTAACGCAAAGGCAGAAAATGGCAAGCAACCAGCGCATGTAACGGTATCCCTGAAGGCGTCTAGGTATTGGGTGAAACGAGCATCGGCGGCAGGTATTCATGGCCTATGGGGTAGTGCGCCCCGATGCGGTCGCGATAGTAGCATTCTAGTGTGCGCGTGACCGTGCGGAAAGCCAGCTCACCCCAGGGAATCTCGTGTTCCTCGAACAGCCGCACCTCCAGGCTCTCGACGCCGACAGCGAAATCAAGGTCCGCCAGTTCGGCGCGGAAGAACACATGCACCTGGTTGATGTGCGGCAGGTCGAACAGCTGGTACAGGCTGGTCGCGCCGACCCGGGCGCAGGCTTCCTCCACCGTTTCGCGACGGGCGGCCTGGTCGAGGGTTTCGCCGTTCTCCATGAAACCGGCGGGCAAGGTCCAGAAACCGCGGCGCGGCTCGATGGCGCGGCGGCACAGCAGCACTTGGCTGCCCCAGGTGGGCAGCACGCCGGCGACGACGTTGGGGTTCTGGTAGTGGATGGTCTGGCAAGCCTCGCAGACATACCGCAGGCGGCTGTCGCCTTCGGGGATCCGCAGGGTGACCGGGTGGCCGCACGCGCTGCAGTAGTTCATGGCACTATCCTTTATGTTCCGGGCTATCTTGGCGCGGCCGCAGGCGCGCCGCAAGCGCGGGGGCTTGGGTGCCACGCGGCTTTGGTGCATCATGCAAGGCAGGCCTTGGATACGAGCGTGCGCAATGCTGGACGAGCTACTTCGCCGAATGAGCAACCACCAACCCGCGTCACTGGAAACCGACCGGCGGTTCCCCGAAGCGGCGGTTCTTTTGCCCATTACCCGTAGCGAAGCGCCCGAACTGGTCTTGACCCTGCGCGCCCAGGGGCTGTCCACCCATGGCGGTGAAGTGGCTTTTCCCGGAGGCCGCCGCGACCCGGAAGACCCGGACCTGGTGTTCACCGCGCTGCGCGAAGCCGAAGAAGAAATTGGCTTGCCGCCGGGTCTGGTCGAGGTGATCGGCCCGCTGAGCCCGCTGATTTCACTGCATGGCCTGAAAGTGACACCATTCGTCGGCGTTATCCCCGACTTCGTCGAATACCGCGCCAACGACGCCGAGATCGCGGCAGTATTCACCGTGCCGCTGGAATTTTTCCGCCAGGACCCGCGTGACCATACCCACCGTATCGATTACCAGGGCCGCAGCTGGTATGTACCCAGCTATCGCTATGGCGAATACAAGATCTGGGGCTTGTCGGCGATCATGATCGTCGAACTGGTCAACCTGCTGTTCGATGCCGGCATCAGCTTGCACCAGCCCCCTGAGCGGTACATCGAAAACTGAGCGGGGCCAACCCCCGTCGTCTGCGTTCCAGCCTGAGGAGCAAGCATGAAGTACCGCCTGGGCGACCTGCGGGTCGAGAGCCACCCCACCAGTTGGGCAGCGCCTAACGCCACGCTGATCGGCAACGTGCGCCTGCAAGCCAATGCCAGTGTGTGGTTTGGCGCAGTGCTGCGCGGCGACAACGAACTGATCGACATCGGCGAAGACAGCAACGTGCAGGACGGTACGGTGATGCACACCGACATGGGGTCGCCGCTGACCTTGGGCAAGGGCGTGACCGTCGGTCACAATGCCATGCTGCATGGCTGCACGGTCGGTGACTACAGCCTGGTGGGCATCAATGCGGTGATCCTCAATGGCGCGCGTATTGGCAAGCATTGCATCATCGGCGCCAACGCGCTGATTCCCGAAGGCAAGGAAATTCCTGACGGTTCGCTGGTGATGGGGTCGCCGGGCAAGGTGGTGCGCGAGCTGACCGAGCAGCAGAAGCGCCTGCTGGAAGCCAGCGCCGCCCATTACGTGCACAATGCCCGGCGTTATGCGCGGGAGTTGGTAATTGACGATGAGTAATGTTGTGGAACGGCCGGTGGCCTCGCCCTGCGTGAGCATCTGTGCGCTGGACGAGCAGGACATCTGCACTGGCTGCCAGCGCAGCGTGGCCGAGATCGGCCGCTGGGGGCGGATGGACAATGACGAGCGCCGCGCGGTGCTCAAGCGTTGCCATGAACGGGCAGTAGAGGCTGGCCTCGTCCTCTAGTCTGATGCAGAGCCCTGTGGGAGCGGGCATGCCCGCGAAACCGCCACCGCGGTACATGGCACCGGCGCCGCCGGTGTTCGCGGGCACGCCCGCTCCTACAGGTACAGCATGAGCCTGGAGGGCTACGGATCATCTTTAGGAGCGGGTTTACCCGCGAACGGCTCGACGGTAATCTGTACGGCTTGCCCATAGATTACCCGCCATGTTCTATCTGCTTGCCTATATCAGCAGCGTAGTGCTGATCAACTACGCCTTCTCCAGTGCCCCGCACCTGGACGTCATCTGGTCCGCCTGGGGCGGCCTGGTGTTCATCCTGCGCGACATGGTGCAAACCCGCTTCGGCCACGGCGCCCTGGTCGCCATGCTGGTGGCGCTGGTGCTGTCGTATGTGACCTCTGAGCCGGCCATCGCCCTGGCCAGCGCCACCGCGTTCTTCATATCCGAACTGATCGACTGGCTGGTGTTCAGCGTCACCCGGCGGCCACTGCGTGACCGCCTGTGGTTGAGTTCGGCGTTGAGCATTCCGGTGGACACCTTCATCTTCTTCGGCATGATCGGTGCCTTGGCCCCGGCGGTGGTCGGCACGGCCATGGCCTCCAAGTTCACCGGCGTCACCGCGGTGTGGCTGGCCATGGCATTTCGCGCCCGGCGGGCTGCTGCGGCCAGCTGATGGTGTAGAATAGTGGTCCTTTTTCAGCGGGTCGCGCCAAGCCGGGTGCGGCCCCGGATGCCTTCGAGGACCTGAAATGACCCGTATCGGAACCCCCTTGTCGCCTACTGCGACCCGTGTATTGCTGTGCGGCTGTGGCGAGCTGGGCAAGGAAGTGGTGATCGAGCTGCAGCGCCTGGGCGTCGAAGTGATCGCCGTCGACCGCTATGCCAATGCCCCGGCCATGCAGGTTGCGCACCGCAGTCACGTGGTCAACATGCTCGATGGCGTGGCCTTGCGTGCCGTGATCGAGGCCGAGAAGCCGCACTACATCGTTCCGGAAATCGAAGCCATCGCCACCGCCACCCTGGTCGAGCTGGAAAACGAAGGCTTCAACGTGGTGCCCACCGCCCGCGCGACCCAGCTGACCATGAACCGCGAAGGTATCCGCCGCCTGGCCGCCGAAGAGCTGGAGCTGCCAACTTCGCCGTACCACTTCGCCGACACCTACGAAGACTTCGCCAAGGGTGTGGCCGATGTCGGCTACCCGTGCGTGGTCAAGCCGGTCATGAGCTCGTCGGGCAAGGGCCAGAGCCTGCTGCGCAGCGACGCCGACCTGCAGAAGGCCTGGGACTATGCCCAGGAAGGCGGCCGCGCCGGCAAGGGCCGGGTGATCGTCGAGGGCTTCATCGACTTCGACTACGAAATCACCCTGCTGACCGTGCGTCATGTAGGGGGCACCACCTTCCTCGAACCGGTCGGCCACCGCCAGGAGAAGGGTGACTACCAGGAGTCCTGGCAGCCCCAGGCCATGAGCGAGAAAGCGCTTGCCGAGTCGCAACGTGTGGCCAAGGCGGTCACCGATGCGCTGGGTGGCCGGGGCCTGTTTGGCGTGGAACTGTTCGTGAAAGGCGACCAGGTGTGGTTCAGCGAAGTCTCGCCGCGCCCGCATGACACCGGCCTTGTGACCCTGATTTCCCAGGACCTGTCGCAGTTCGCCCTGCATGCCCGCGCCATTCTCGGGCTGCCGATTCCGGTGGTGCGCCAGTTCGGCCCTTCGGCCTCGGCGGTGATCTTGCCGCAGGGGCAGTCGCAGCAGACCAGCTTCGCCAACCTGGGTGCAGCCTTGAGCGAGCCGGATACTGCCATCCGCCTGTTCGGCAAGCCGGAAATCAACGGTACCCGCCGCATGGGTGTGTGCCTGGCGCGCGACGAGTCGGTTGAAGCGGCGCGGGCCAAGGCGACCCGCGCTTCGCAGGCGGTCAAGGTCGAGTTCTAAGCTGGAAGCTTCAAGCTTCAAGCTTCAAGCTTCAAGCTTCAAGCTGCAAGCTGCAAGAGAATGCGCGTCGCTTGTAGCTTGCAGCTTGTAGCTTGTAGCTTGTAGCTTGAGACTCACAGCTGTGTATTGCGGGTCTCTTTCAGGCACAGCACAGCGATCAAGCTGATCACTGCGGCTGCCGACACATAGCCCCCCACCCAGCTCAAACCGCCCATGCTCACCAGCTTCTGGGCGAAGAACGGGGCCGCCGAGGCGCCGACAATCCCACCCAGGTTATACGCCGCCGAAGCGCCGGTGTATCGCACATGGGTTGGGAACAGCTCCGGTAGCAAAGCCCCCATCGGTGCAAAGGTCACGCCCATCAGGAACAGCTCGATGGCCAGGAACAGTGCCACGCCGGCGGTAGAGCCCGAGGTCAGCAAAGGCTCCATGGTAAAGCCCGACGCCACCGCCAGCAGGCCGCCGACGATCAGCACTGGCTTGCGCCCGTAGCGGTCGCTGAGCCAGGCCGACAGCGGCGTCGCCAGCGCCATGAATACCACGGCAAAGCACAGCAGGCCGAGGAACGTCTCCCGGCTGTACCCCAGCGTGGTCACACCGTAGCTCAGCGAGAACACGGTGGAGATATAGAACAGCGCATAGCACACCACCATGGCGGCAGCGCCCAGCAGGGTAGGGCGCCAGTGCCTGGCGAACAGGTCGACCACCGGCATTTTCACCCGCTCATGGCGGGCAACAGCCTTGGCGAACACGGGGCTTTCCTCCAGCTTCAGGCGCACATAAAGGCCTACCAGCACCAGGGCGGCGCTGAGCAGGAACGGGATACGCCAGCCCCATTCACGGAACTGCTCGTCGCTCAGGGTCAGGGCCAAGGTCAGGAACAGGCCGTTGGCCGCCAGGAAGCCGATCGATGGCCCCAATTGCGGGAACATGCCGAACCAGGCGCGCTTGCCCTCCGGGGCGTTTTCGGTGGCCAGCAGTGCCGCGCCGCCCCATTCGCCGCCCAAGCCCAGGCCTTGGCCAAAGCGCAGCAGGCAGAGGATGATCGGTGCCCATACACCGATGCTGTCATAGCCTGGCAGCACGCCGATGGCCGTGGTGGACACACCCATCAGCAGCAACGAGGCGACCAGGGTCGATTTACGGCCGATGCGGTCACCAAAATGGCCGAACAGTGCCGAGCCCAGCGGCCGGGCAAGAAACGCAATGCCAAAGGTCAGGAAGGCCGCCAGCATCTGTGCGGTGCCCGAGCCGGAGGGGAAAAACACCGGCCCGATGACCAGGGCGGCGGCCGTG
This sequence comes from Pseudomonas sp. PARCl1, assembly GCF_947311875.1. Classification (NCBI taxonomy): domain Bacteria; kingdom Pseudomonadati; phylum Pseudomonadota; class Gammaproteobacteria; order Pseudomonadales; family Pseudomonadaceae; genus Pseudomonas; species Pseudomonas sp. PARCl1. The sequence continues at coordinate 89,556 of NZ_CAMZMX010000012.1, read as the reverse complement.
GCGTAAACGTAGAAGTCGTAGAACTCGATGGCGGTGCCAATGAAACTGGCAGTGGCTACCCGCGCGGGCGAGTTGACCGGCGCCGCAGGGGCTTGGGCATAGGTGCTGCTTGTCATTAAGTAGGTCCCTAACAGTCTGGTCCGGCTCCGTGGGCTTGGTCCACGACGGGTGCGCTGCAGAGGCAGGCACGGCGGCGCGGGCGCCGGAGCGTTTTGTTGTTGTGTGCGCCCGACTGACGATAGCCCAAGGGGGATAGGGGCGGGGGCGGGCACTGTTCAGGGTGTGGAAGCAGGACCGCGGGGCGTGTCAGTGGGGCGGACTGGCCGTGAAACGCCGGGTGCGGGTAGCAGGCGTGGCGGCGGGGCTGGGTAAGCGTGGGGCGAGTATAGCTAGCGCGCCAGGGTCCACACCAGTACCTTGCTGGCACAATTGTCCTCGGTTTCGAGGATCTCCAGGCGATAGCGGCCGATCTTCAGGCAAACGGCACTTTCGGGAATGCTTTCCAGTGCTTCGGTCACCAGGCCGTTCAGGGTTTTCGGCCCGCCGTCGCAGGGCAGGTGCCAGCCCAGGCTGCGGTTGATTTCACGCAGGGAGGCAGTGCCATCGATGACGAATGTGCCATCGGGCTGCGGATGCACGTGCGGGTTTTCCAGGCTCTGTTCGTCTTCGAACTCGCCGACGATTTCTTCGAGAATGTCTTCCAGGGTGACGATACCCAGCACTTCGCCATACTCGTCCACCACCACACCCAGGCGCCGTTGCTGTTTGTGGAAGTTCAGCAGTTGCATTTGCAGCGGTGTGCTTTCGGGCACGAAATACGGCTCGTAGCAGGCCCCGTGCAGCGCCTCCAGGGTCAACTCGGCCTTGGGCAGCAAATGGCTGATCAGCTTGGTGTTGAGGATCGCCTCCACCTGGTTGATGTCGTTGTGGTACACCGGCAGGCGGGTGTGGCGGCTGACGATCAGCTGTTCGATGATGCGCTCGATCGGCTCGTCGAGGTTGATGCCGTCCACTTCGCTGCGCGGCACCAGGATGTCGTTGACGGTGACCTTGTCCAGCGCCTGCAGGCCGTCGAGCAGGCCGTGGCGGGGCGCTTCGTGGCGCTCGTCTTCATCCGGGTCGTCATCTTCCTGCGGGTGCAGGGGCACTGCCGCTGGTTGCGCGCGGAACGGGCGCAAGATCAGTTTGGCGCAGCCGTCGAGCAGGCAGGCGAACGGCTGCAGCAGCGTGAGCGGCGCTTTCAGCAGGCTTACGCCCAGGCTGGCCAGTGCTTGCGGGTTGCGCCGCGCCAGGCGCCGCGGCAGGAACTCGGCAAACACCAGCAAGGCCGCGGCAGCGGCCAGCCCGGCCAGCCAGAAACCGTGTTCGCCGTCGTAGCGCTGCCCGACCAGGCACGCCAGGCCCAGGACCAGCAGTTTGCCGAGGCTGGCGCACAGCACCAGCGCCTGGGCGGGCAACGCTGGCTGGCCATCATCGCCACTGCGTAGCGCGCCAGCCAGTTGCAGGCGCGCAACGTCCACAGCAGTGAACAGCGCTGCCCAGAGCAGCGCCAATGCCAGCGTGACCAGTAGCGGTGCGTACGGCAGGGTGTCCATGGGTGGCCGTCAGATATGCAGAATGAATTCGCGAACCAGCTTGCTGCCGAAATAGGCCAGCATCAGCAGGCAGAAACCGGCCAGCGTCCAGCGAATGGCCTTGTGGCCGCGCCAACCCAGGCGGGTTCGCCCCCACAGCAGCACGCTGAATACGACCCAGGCAACGCAGGCCAGCAAGGTTTTGTGCACCAGGTGCTGGGCGAACAGGTTTTCGAGGAACAGCCAGCCGGAGATCAGCGACAGCGACAGCAGGCACCAGCCGGCCCAGAGGAAGCCGAACAACAGGCTTTCCATGGTTTGCAGCGGCGGGAAGTTGCGGATCAGCCCGGACGGGTGCTTGTTCTTCAGCTGGCGGTCCTGCAGCAGCAGCAGCAGCGACTGGAACACGGCAATGGTGAACAGCCCATAGGCCAGGATCGACAACAGGATGTGCGCAAGAATGCCCGGCTCCTCGTCGATCAGTGGCACCGTGCCGGGTGGCGCGAACTGCGCCAGCAAGGCCGTTACCGCGCCCAGCGGGAACAGCAGCACCAGCAGGTTTTCCACCGGTATGCGCAGGCAGGCGAGCAGGGTCAGGGCAATCACTGCCACGGCAATCAGGCTGGCTGCGCTGAAGAAGTCCAGGCTCAGGCCCAGTGGGGTGATCAACTGGAAGAACAGTGCGCCGGCCTGGGCCAGCACCGCAACGGCACCGAGCAGGCCGAGCAGGCGCTTGTCGGCCTTGCGGCCCTGGGCGAGGTATGAGCCCTGGTAGATGGCCGCTGCTATATAAAGGCCGGCGGCGATCAGGTTGGGGATGAGGCTGGGTGAGGAGAACATAAGTCCTGATTGGCGAGCCTTAAAGAGACGGAGTTTGGCATAGTGAGCTGCAAGCTGGAAGCTGCAAGCCTGAAGCGGGGGCTTTAAGCGGCAAGCTTCAAGCGGCAAGCTTCAAGAAAAAGCAGCCATCCCGCGCATCGGCTCTTGCTTGTAGCTTTTAGCTTTTAGCTTTTAGCTTTTAGCTTTTAGCTTTTAGCTTTTAGCTTTTAGCTTTTAGCTTGTAGCTTGTAGCTTGTAGCTTGTAGCTTGTAGCTTGTAGCTTGTAGCTTGTAGCTTGTAGCTTGCCGCTTGTAGCTTGCCGCTTGCCGCTTGCCGCTCGGAAGCCAAGGTGGGCGCCGCCGCCGCACTTCGCTATAATCGCCGCCTTGCTGTGCCTGGCGGGTATGTTTTTCCCTGCAGGCGCCTGACAAACCTCGGCTTTTACTGGGCCTGAAAGGATCACCATGTTCGAAAACCTGACCGACCGCCTGTCACAGACGCTGCGCCACGTCACCGGCAAGGCCAAGCTGACTGAAGACAACATCAAGGACACGCTGCGCGAAGTGCGCATGGCCCTGCTCGAGGCCGACGTCGCCCTGCCGGTGGTCAAGGATTTCGTCAGCAGCGTCAAGGATCGTGCGGTCGGCACCGAAGTGTCGCGCAGCCTCACTCCGGGCCAGGCGTTCGTCAAGATCGTGCAGGCCGAGCTGGAAAGCCTCATGGGCGCGGCCAACGAAGACCTTGCGCTCAATGCCGCCCCGCCTGCCGTGGTACTGATGGCCGGCTTGCAGGGCGCCGGCAAGACCACCACCGCTGGCAAGCTGGCGCGCTTCCTCAAGGAGCGCAAGAAAAAGAGCGTGATGGTGGTGTCCGCCGACGTCTATCGCCCGGCGGCGATCAAGCAGCTGGAAACCCTGGCCAACGACATCGGTGTCACCTTCTTCCCGTCCGACATCAGCCAGAAGCCGGTGGCCATTGCCGAAGCGGCCATCCGCGAAGCCAAGCTCAAGTTCATCGACGTGGTCATCGTCGACACCGCCGGCCGCCTGCACATCGATGCCGACATGATGGCCGAGATCAAGGCGCTGCACGCTGCGGTCAAGCCGATCGAAACCCTGTTCGTGGTCGACGCCATGACCGGCCAGGACGCCGCCAACACCGCCAAGGCCTTTGGCGAGGCGCTGCCGCTGACCGGCGTGGTATTGACCAAGGTCGACGGTGACGCCCGTGGCGGTGCTGCGCTGTCGGTGCGTGCCATTACCGGCAAGCCGATCAAGTTCATCGGTATGGGTGAAAAAACCGAGGCTCTCGAGCCGTTCCACCCCGACCGCGTGGCCTCGCGCATCCTGGGCATGGGCGATGTGCTCAGCCTGATCGAGCAGGCCGAGCAGACCATCGACAAGGCCAAGGCCGACAAGCTCGCCAAGAAGCTGAAGAAGGGCAAGGGCTTCGACCTCGAAGACTTCCGCGACCAGCTGCAGCAAATGAAGAACATGGGCGGCCTGGGTGGCCTGATGGACAAGCTGCCGAGCATCGGCGGGGTCAACCTGTCGCAGATGGGCAACGCCCAGGGCGCGGCCGAGAAGCAGTTCAAGCAGATGGAAGCGATCATCAACTCCATGACCCCGGCCGAGCGCCGCGACCCTGACCTGATCAGCGGTTCGCGCAAGCGCCGTATCGCCCTGGGTTCCGGTACCCAGGTGCAGGACATCGGCCGGCTGATCAAGCAGCACAAGCAGATGCAGAAGATGATGAAGAAGTTCTCTGCCAAGGGCGGCATGGCCAAGATGATGCGCGGCCTGGGCGGTATGCTCCCGGGCGGCGGCATGCCCAAGCTGTAACACGTATTCCGAGTGCCTGCCTTTCGTCGGGCAGGCACCCAGAACCCCCGCCACGGCGGGGCAACGGCCGCGAATTTCGCGGCGCAACCGGCAAATCTGGACGGCGGGGCGGTGCCTTGCCGAAAAAGTCATTTGCAAATGTCCGTGTATTCCCCGAGAATATGCGGCCTTTTGGGCACCCGTGTGCCTATTTGGCATTCAGATTTGCAGTAAAAACTGCAACACCGACTATAGGAACGATGTTCACATGGTAACCATTCGTCTGGCCCGTGGCGGCTCGAAAAAGCGCCCATTCTACCACCTGACCGTGACCAACTCGCGTAACGCCCGTGACGGCCGTTTCGTTGAGCGCGTTGGCTTCTTCAACCCGATCGCATCGGGCGCCGAAGTCAAGCTGTCGGTCAACCAAGAGCGCGTCACCTACTGGCTGAGCCAGGGCGCACAGCCGTCTGAGCGCGTTGCTCAGCTGCTGAAGGACGCTGCCAAGGCCGCTGCCTGAAACGTATGAACGCGACGCCAGAAAAGGCTGACGACCTCATCGTCGTTGGCAAGATTTTTTCGGTTCACGGCGTTCGCGGCGAGGTGAAGGTGTATTCCTTTACCGATCCGATTGAAAACCTGTTGGATTATCCGCGCTGGACGCTTCGGCACGAAGGCAAGGTAAAGCAGGTCGAGCTGGTCAGCGGTCGTGGCTCCCAAAAGGGCCTGGTCGTGAAACTGAAAGGCCTCGATGATCGTGATGAAGCCCGGCTTCTGAGCGGTTACGAAATCTGCATTGCGCGGAGCCTTTTGCCCAACCTGGCTGCCGACGAGTACTACTGGTACCAGTTGGTGGGTCTGAAGGTCATCAACCAGGACGAACACCTGTTCGGCAAGGTCGATCACCTGTTGGAGACTGGCGCGAACGATGTAATGGTGGTCAAGCCCTGTGCGGGCAGCCTGGATGATCGCGAGCGGCTGTTGCCCTATACGGAGCAATGCGTGCTGGCAATCGACCTGGAAGCAGGCACGATGCGGGTTGAGTGGGACGCGGATTTCTAAACGATGGGTAACCTTCGCGTAGATGTCATCACGTTGTTCCCCGAGATGTTCTCGGCCATCACGGAGTACGGCATTACCAGCCGCGCGGTGAAACAAGGGTTGCTTCAGGTGACTTGCTGGAACCCGCGGGACTACACCACAGATCGTCACCACACGGTAGATGATCGGCCGTTTGGCGGTGGTCCGGGCATGGTGATGAAAATCAAGCCTCTGGAAGATGCACTGGTTAGCGCCAGGCAGGCAACCGGAGCTGCGGCGAAGGTGATCTACCTTTCGCCACAAGGCCGCAAGCTGACTCAGCAAGCGGTCAAAGGCCTGGCCGAACAGGAGTCGTTGATCCTGATCGCCGGTCGTTATGAGGGCATCGACGAGCGCTTTATCGAGGCTCATGTCGATGAGGAGTGGTCGATTGGTGACTATGTGCTTTCCGGTGGCGAGCTGCCGGCCATGGTACTGATCGATGCGGTTACGCGGCTGCTGCCCGGAGCTTTAGGGCATGTGGACTCGGCGGAAGAGGATTCCTTTACCGACGGTCTGCTTGATTGCCCGCACTACACCCGGCCTGAGGTGTATGCGGATCAGCGTGTTCCCGACGTGTTGCTAAGTGGCAACCATGCACACATCCGGCGTTGGAGGATGAAGCAGTCCCTTGGTAGGACCTTCGAACGACGCGCCGATCTTCTGGAAAGTCGCTCGCTTTCTGGAGAAGAGAAGAAGCTGCTCGAGGAATATCTCCGCGAGCGGGACGATAGTTAAACGTATCGATGGTGGATCGCGTATCCATCTTAGGAGCACAGCATGACCAACAAGATCATCCAGCAGCTCGAAGCCGAGCAGATGAGCAAGGAAATCCCGACCTTCGCACCAGGCGACACCGTTGTCGTTCAGGTTAAAGTGAAGGAAGGTGAGCGTTCCCGTCTGCAGGCGTTCGAAGGCGTCGTTATCGCCAAGCGTAACCGCGGTCTGAACAGCGCCTTCACCGTGCGCAAGATCTCCAGCGGCGTTGGCGTAGAGCGTACCTTCCAGACCTACAGCCCGCAAATCGACAGCCTGGCGGTGAAACGTCGTGGTGACGTGCGTAAAGCCAAGCTGTACTACCTGCGCGACCTGTCCGGCAAAGCCGCTCGCATCAAGGAAAAACTGTCCTGAGTACAGTTTGCCTGGTGGCCGAGGCCGCCTAGCGAGAGAAAAGCAGCCTTCGGGCTGCTTTTTTGCTTTTTCAACCTTCAGAAGATCGAATTGCGATGACTACCCGAGACCAGGAAATTCAGCGCCGCACCGAACTGTCGGTTACCCGCGTGACCAAGGCGGTGTTCCCCAACACCACCAACCACCACAACACCCTGTTCGGCGGTACTGCGCTGGCCTGGATGGACGAGGTGTCGTTCATCGCTGCCACGCGCTTCTGCCGCCTGCCGCTGGTGACCGTGTCCACCGACCGCATCGACTTCAAGCACCCGATCCCGGCGGGCTCGATCGTCGAGTTGGTGGGCACGGTGATCAAGGTCGGCAACACCAGTTTGCAGGTGCAAGTGGATGTGTTCGTAGAAAACATGTACCTGGACGGCCGTGAGCGTGCAATCCATGGGGTGTTCAGCTTTGTCGCCATCGACGAGGACAAGCGCCCGGTGCCGGTTTTGCCCCAGGCCTGAGTTCTTCTGCACTGGCCCTTTCGCCTGCGCGCTCGCTTCTACAAGCCATGCAAAGCATTCAAAGCCTGTGCAGGCCCTGTGGGAGCGGGCGTGCCCGCGAAGAGGCCGGTACAGACAACCCCCAGGCTGCTGTGAAACACTAGCCCCATCTCCAACACTCAGCAGCCCTGAATGCCCGCCCTAGACCACCCCCTGATCGACCAGTTCCTCGACGCCCTGTGGCTCGAGAAAGGCCTGTCCGACAACACCCGCGTGTCCTACCGCAGTGACCTGGCCCTGTTCAACGGCTGGCTGCATGAGCGCTCCGTGGCGCTGCCCGACGCTGGCCGCGACCTGATCCTCGACCACCTGGCCTGGCGCCTGGAGCAGGGCTACAAGCCGCGTTCCACGGCACGTTTCATCTCCGGCCTGCGCGGCTTCTTCCGTTACCTGTTGCGGGAAAAGCTGGTGGCCATCGACCCGACCTTGCAGGTCGACATGCCGCAACTGGGCAAGCCTTTACCCAAGTCGCTGTCCGAAGCGGACGTCGAAGCCCTGCTGCAGGCCCCGGACCTGGGCGAGGCCATCGGCCAGCGTGATCGCGCCATGCTCGAAGTGCTGTACGCCTGTGGTCTGCGCGTCACCGAACTGGTCAGCCTGGCCCTCGACCAGGTCAACCTGCGCCAGGGCGTGCTGCGGGTCATGGGCAAAGGCAGCAAAGAGCGCCTGGTTCCCATGGGCGAAGAAGCCGTGGTATGGCTGGAGCGCTACCTGCGCGGTGGCCGTGCCGAACTGCTCAATGGTCGCCCCAGTGATGTACTGTTCCCCAGCCTTCGCGGCGAGCAAATGACCCGCCAGACCTTCTGGCACCGCATCAAGCACCATGCCCGCGTGGCCGGTATCGACAAGCCGCTGTCCCCGCATACGCTGCGCCATGCCTTTGCCACCCATTTGCTCAACCATGGCGCCGACCTGCGCGTGGTGCAGATGCTGCTGGGCCACAGCGACTTGTCGACCACGCAGATCTACACCCATGTGGCCAAGGCTCGCCTGCAACAGTTGCACGCCCAGCACCACCCGCGTGGATGAATGTTTTTCATGTTCCGCCGACCGGTCCTTGCCAGGCCCTTCACCAGCAGCGTGATGTGGTAGGCTTGGGCGGTTTGCACCAAGGGCCGCACGCTCACCGCTCTTTTTCGCCGGTGGCGCCCTCCGGTCCCTGTCCGCCTTCAGGAGTTCCCATGCGCGTGACCCAGTTTTTCGCCGCCGCCGCGTTGGCGCTGGCCAGTACCTTTGCGCTTGCCGCGGCAACCGACAGCAATGCCGGTGCCGAGCAGGCCATCCGTAAATCACTGCAAAACCTCGAGCTGGAAGTACCCGTGGAAAGCGTGGCCAGCAGCCCGCTGAACGGCCTGTACGAAGTCAAGCTGCAGGGCGGCCGGGTGCTCTACGCCAGCGCCGATGGCCAGTTCGTGATGCAGGGTTATCTGTTCCAGATCCAGAACGGCAAGCCGGTCAACCTTACCGAAAAAACCGAACGCCAAGGCGTGGCCAAGCTCATCAACGGCATTCCAGCCGCCGAGATGGTGGTTTATCCTGCCAAGGGCGAAACCAAGTCGCATATCACCGTCTTTACCGACACCACCTGCCCGTACTGCCACAAGCTGCACGCCGAAGTGCCTGAACTGAACCGCCGCGGTATCGAAGTGCGCTATGTCGCCTTCCCGCGCCAGGGCCTCGGTTCGCCGGGTGACCAGCAGTTGCAGGCGGTGTGGTGCTCCAGCGACCGCCGCGCGGCGATGGACAAAATGGTCGAAGGCGAGGAAATCAAGGCGGCCAAGTGCGCCAACCCGGTCGGCAAGCAGTTCCAGCTGGGCCAGTCGATCGGTGTCAACGGCACGCCGGCCATCGTGCTGGAAAGCGGCCAGGTCATTCCGGGCTACCAGCCGGCGCCACAGGTCGCCAAGCTGGCACTGGCCAAGTAATCCAATTCAGTACGCCGTCGTCATGGGGTGACGGCATGTTTCACGGTCGGCAAGGTGCCGGCCGTTCAATGGGGAGTTCACAGTGAAACCGGTCAAAGTAGGCATCTGTGGGTTGGGGACCGTCGGTGGCGGAACCTTCAATGTACTTCAGCGCAACGCCGAGGAGATTGCCCGTCGTGCCGGGCGCGGTATTGAAGTGGCACAGATCGCCATGCGCTCGCAGAACCCGAACTGCCAGATTACCGGTACCCCCATTACCGCTGATGTGTTCGACGTTGCGAGCAACCCCGAGATCGACATCGTCATCGAGCTGATCGGCGGCTACACCATCGCCCGCGACCTGGTGCTCAAGGCCATCGAGAACGGCAAGCACGTGGTCACCGCCAACAAGGCGCTGATCGCCGTGCACGGCAACGAAATCTTTGCCAAGGCCCGCGAAAAAGGCGTGATCGTCGCCTTCGAAGCGGCCGTGGCCGGCGGCATTCCGGTGATCAAGGCCATCCGTGAAGGCCTGTCAGCCAACCGCATCAACTGGCTGGCCGGCATCATCAACGGTACCGGCAACTTCATCCTCACCGAAATGCGCGAGAAGGGCCGGGCCTTCCCCGATGTGCTGGCCGAAGCCCAGGCGCTGGGCTACGCCGAAGCCGACCCTACCTTCGACGTCGAAGGCATCGATGCTGCGCACAAGCTGACCATCCTCGCCTCCATCGCGTTCGGCATTCCGCTGCAGTTCGACAAGGCCTACACCGAAGGCATCACCCAGCTGACCACCGCTGACGTGAACTACGCCGAGGCCCTCGGCTACCGCATCAAGCACCTGGGCGTGGCCCGGCGCACTGCTGAAGGCATCGAGTTGCGCGTGCACCCGACCTTGATCCCCGCCGACCGCCTGATCGCCAACGTCAACGGCGTGATGAACGCCGTGATGGTCAACGGTGACGCCGCCGGTTCGACCCTGTACTACGGTGCCGGTGCCGGCATGGAGCCAACCGCCTCGTCGGTGGTTGGCGACCTGGTCGACGTGGTCCGTGCCATGACCTCCGACCCGGAAAACCGCGTACCGCACCTGGCCTTCCAGCCCGATTCGCTGTCGGCCCACCCGATCCTGCCGATCGAAGCCTGCGAGAGCGCCTACTACCTGCGTATCCAGGCCAAGGATCACCCAGGCGTGCTGGCCCAGGTGGCCAGCATCCTTTCCGAGCGTGGTATCAACATCGAGTCGATCATGCAGAAGGAAGCCGAGGAACAGGACGGCCTGGTACCGATGATCCTGGTCACCCACGGCGTGGTCGAGCAGCGCATCAATGATGCCATCGTCGCCCTGGAAGCCCTGCAGGACGTGGTCGGCAAGGTTGTGCGCATTCGCGTCGAGCAGCTCAATTAAGCGGCAAGCCTCAAGCTGCAAGGTGCAAGTGAAGGCAGTGCAGTTTTGAGGCTTCGAACAGAGTAAATTCGCGGGAACAGCGAGATGCAGAGCGCAAGGGCAAGGCCAGTCGGCTTTTCTTGTAGCTTGCCGCTCGCAGCTTGCCGCTCAAATCAAAGGTTTGCACCCATGCGCTATATCAGTACCCGCGGCCAGGCACCGGCCCTGAATTTCGAAGACGTGCTGCTGGCTGGCCTGGCCAGTGACGGCGGCCTGTATGTGCCGGAAAACCTGCCACGTTTCACCCAGGAAGAAATCGCTTCGTGGGCCGGCCTGCCGTACCACGAACTGGCCTTCCGGGTCATGCGCCCGTTCGTTGAAGGCAGCATCGCCGACGCCGACTTCAAGAAGATCCTCGAAGAAACCTACGGCGAGTTCGCCCACGCAGCGGTGGCCCCGCTGCGCCAGCTGAACAGCAACGAATGGGTACTCGAGCTGTTCCACGGCCCAACCCTGGCGTTCAAGGACTTTGCCTTGCAACTGCTCGGGCGCCTGCTCGACCACGTGCTGGCCAAGCGCAACGAGCGCGTGGTGATCATCGGCGCCACCAGTGGTGACACCGGCTCCGCGGCCATCGAAGGCTGCCGCCGTTGCGACAACGTCGACATCTTCATCCTGCACCCGCACCAGCGCGTGTCGGAAGTACAGCGCCGGCAGATGACCACCATTTTCGGTGACAACATCCACAACATCGCCATCGAAGGCAACTTCGACGATTGCCAGGAAATGGTCAAGGCCAGCTTCGCCGACCAGTCGTTCCTCAAGGGCACCCGCCTGGTGGCCGTGAACTCGATCAACTGGGCGCGCATCATGGCCCAGATCGTCTACTACTTCCATGCCGCCCTGCAGTTGGGTGGGCCGTCGCGTTCCGTGGCGTTCTCGGTGCCGACCGGCAACTTTGGCGACATTTTTGCCGGCTACCTGGCGCGCAACATGGGCCTGCCGGTCAGCCAGCTGATCGTGGCCACCAACCGCAACGACATCCTGCACCGCTTCATGAGCGGCAACCAGTACGTCAAGGAAACCCTGCACGCCACCTTGTCGCCGTCGATGGACATCATGGTGTCGTCCAACTTCGAGCGCCTGCTGTTCGACCTGCACGGCCGCAACGGTGGCGCAATTGCCGAACTGATGGCCAACTTCAAGCAGGGTGGCGGCTTCAGCGTCGAGCAGGACCGCTGGACCGAAGCCCGCAAGCTGTTCGATTCGTTGGCCGTCAGCGACGAGCAGACCTGCGAGACCATCGCCGAGGTGTTCGCTGCCACTGGCGAGGTCCTCGACCCGCACACCGCGATCGGCGTCAAGGCCGCCCGTGAGTGCCGCCGCAACCTGGACACGCCGATGGTTGTGCTGGGTACCGCGCACCCGGTCAAGTTCCCTGAAGCGGTAGAAAAGGCCGGTGTGGGCAAGGCACTCGAGCTGCCGGCGCACCTCAGCGACCTGTTCAGCCGTGAGGAGCGTTGCACGGTGCTGGCCAATGACCTGAAAGCGGTACAGGGCTTTGTCAGCCAGCATGGCAACCGTGGCAAGCCATTGTAACGGGTGTGCCTGGGGCTGCTGCGCAGCCCCGTCGCGATACAAGGCCGCTCCTGCAGGCAACCGCGTTGGCTTCAGCTGACGCGGTATAGCCAGTTCCCGCAGCTTAATCAGAATCATCCTATTCAGGCGGCATTCACCAGCGCCTAAATTAGCCGGTCCTCCCATCAGGAGCGGCTCATGCACCAGACCGTCGTGTTGATTCATCAGGCACGCCCATCGCACCAGATCCTGCTGCACCAGGCCCTCAACGCGCAAGGCGTGTTCGCTGTGCGCATCAGCGCGACCACCGCTGAACTGGATGCCCGCCTTGGCGCCGAACGCCGCCCAGACCTGCTGATTCTCGACCATGCCGTGCCAACCAGGGCCGGCCGTGCCCTGCTCGCACGGCTGGCCCAGGCCCGTGCCCTGTTGTTCGTCGGCCAGCCTGCGCCGCAGCGTTTCGACCTGGCCCAAGAGGCGCGCAAGCAAGGCCTGTGGGTACTCGCCGAGCTGCCCTGGCCGTTGTCGATGCCGCGCCTGCAGCGCGCCCTGCAGTCGCTGCAGGCGCGGCATCGACAACGGCCATAGCAAGGCGAACTTTCCGCTGTGCCCGCGGGTCAGTTGCTCTATATCCCACCACGCAGCGAGTGAACCGGATGGAAAGAATCTGCAGCCTGCTCAACGATGCACTGAGCCCTTATCAGACCCACCTCGGCGTTGCCGATGCCAACGGTAATCGCCAGCTCACGGTTCAAGGCGGCCTCACGGGGGTGACCTTGCAGCGCACTGTCAGTGAGCGCCAGTTACAGGAACACCGCCTGTTGATCGACCTGGTGGATGGTTTGCACCGTGACCTGCAGATAGCCGAGGGGCGGCTGCAGCCTTGCGTGATCGCTGCGCTGCAACAACGCCAGCAACCGCAGGGAACCTTTGCCTAAAGGATTCATCTGACACAGTAGGGGCAGCCAGCCAGCGCTTTGCTCCGGCGCTGGCAAAGCTGCCACGGGAAGTCCTCAAGGGCTTTCGCTTGACCCCGGGCGTCCTTCCCCAGCGCCCGGGGTTTCTTTTTTCTGGGTTCTCAACCGGCCCTGTCGCGCCGCTGACTCAATTCGTAAGCGCGACGCGGCCTGTGTGGGAGCGGGCGTGCCCGCGAACACCGGCGTAGCCGGTGCCAGCCACCGCGCTGGATTTTTCGCGGGCATGCCCGCTCCCGCACAGTCCCCGCTAAATCAATAAGTTATGCATTTTTCTCTGGGAGCTGGCTCGCCGGCGATAGCCGGTGTAGGCGTTTAATGGGCTTCGAAGAAACGCTTGCTTTCTTCCAGGTAGTTTCTGCGTGAGACCGGATCCAGCCAGTGGGCATACAGCCCAGGCAGCACGTCCCGTCGCAACGCAAGCAGCAACTGGTCGATATGCGCCACTGCAGCGCGCCCCAGTTCGCTGTCCGAGCACCCCACGTGCAGAAACTGGTAGCGCTCCACCCCCTGCACTGGATAAAACTGATAATCGGCCAGCGCGGCGCCTTGCTGCTGGATCAGGTAACGCACCTCAGGCCAGTAGCCGAGCACCAGGCGCAGGCGCCCCAACTGCTGCATCTGCAGCAGGTTGGCGGTGGCTTCGTTACCGTAATGGCGCCTGAGCACAGTGTCTGGCAGCTGGCGCAAAATGCTGTCGATCTGCAGGCCATAACTGCGTTCGGCAACCACCCCGAGTTTCAGTGCGGTTTTGCTCAGCAGGCCATGCAGGTCTACCTGCTGGCCCTGCAGATAGGGGGCCACCAGTGCCTGGCTTTCCTTGCGGCCCACCAGGCCGCCACTGAGCACGCCCAGGGAGGGCAGGGAGAACTGCACATATTCCTCACGTTGGGGTGTCAACAGCAGCGTCGGGTCGCAGCTGAAGGTGTTGCGGTCCTGCAGCATCTGGATTCCGCGGGCACGGTTGACGCGCTGGATGGTGTGGTCGTACTCGGGCATCTGCGCAATCAACAGGGGCAGCAGTTGGTCGATTACCCCTCGGCCTTGCTCCGGGCCGTCGAAAATGGTGAATGGCGGCAGGTCACGCACCAGCCAGAACAGGCGTTCCTTGGCACTGGCAGGGTGCAGCAGCAATGCGGCCATCAGCCCGCAAAGCAGGACCAGCGGGCGTAGGCGGCGGGCGGCGCGCATGCGGCCGGGCTGCGCCTGGTTCAGACCGTGCCTGCGGCGCGCAGGCTGGCGATCGCCGCCGCGTCATAGCCAAGGCTGGCCAGCAGTGCCTCGGTGTGCTCGCCAAGGGCCGGGCCCACCCATTCGCTGGAACCTGGGGTTTCCGACAGCTTGGGCACGATGCCAGGCATCTTGAATGGCTTGCCGTCGGGCAGCTTGGCCTGGAGGAACATTTCCCGAGCCAGGTACTGCGGGTCGCTGAACATGTCCTCGGCGGAGTAGATCCGGCTGGCCGGGACCTCGGCGGCGGTCAGCACCTGCATCAGCGTTTCCAGCGGCAGGCTGTTGGCCCAGCGGTCGATCACCCCGTACAGTTCATCCCGGCGAAGGTCGCGGCCATCGTTGCTGGCCAGGCTTGGGTCGTCAGCCAGGTCGGCACGCCCGATGGCCTGCATGAAGCGCTTGAAGATTGCATCGCCGTTGGCGCCGATCTGTACATGCTTGCCGTCGGCGCTGGTGTGGATGGAGGAGGGGGTAATGCCGGGCATGATGTTGCCGGTGCGTTCACGGATAAAACCGAATACATCGAATTCCGGGACCATGCTTTCCATCATGGCGAAGATGGCTTCGTACAGCGCTACGTCCACCACCTGGCCCTGGCCGCCGTTGACCTCCCTGTGGCGCAGCGCCATCAGCGCACCGATAACGCCCCACAAGGCGGCGATCGAGTCGCCGATCGAAATGCCGGTGCGCACCGGTGGCCGGTCGTCGAAGCCGGTGATGTAGCGCAGGCCGCCCATCGACTCGCCTACGGCACCAAAACCTGGTTGGTCCTTCATTGGCCCGGTCTGGCCAAAGCCCGACAGGCGCACCATGACCAGCCCAGGGTTGAGCGCATGCAGCACATCCCAGCCCAGGCCAAGCTTTTCGAGCACGCCCGGGCGGAAGTTCTCGATCAGGATGTCGGCGTCGGCCAGCAGCCTTTGCAATACCTCGCGGCCTTCAGGGTGCTTCAGGTTGAGGGTCAGCGACTGCTTGTTGCGCGCCTGCACGAACCACCACAGGGAGGTGCCTTCGTACAGCTTGCGCCACTTGCGCAGCGGGTCGCCGCCATCGGGCGACTCGACCTTGACCACCTCGGCACCGAATTCGGCGCAGATGCGCGAGGCGAATGGCCCGGCGATCAGTGTGCCGAGTTCGACAACTTTGAGGCCGGCGAGGGGTTTGCTGGGCGTCGACATGGGGCATCCGTGGCAGTTGGGCAGAGCGGTGGTTTTATCACACGGCGGTTGCGCCGGGTACTGCTGCGGCGCATGGCGAGTGCGGATGGGTTAGACTGTGCGACTTTTCTTTTGCACGAAGCCCGTCGACCATGGCCCAGCCGTCCACCACCTACAAGTTCGAACTGAATCTCACCGATCTTGACCGTAACGTCTACCAAAGCGTCAAGCAGACCATCGCGCGCCACCCTTCGGAAACCGAAGAGCGCATGGCGGTGCGGTTGTTGGCCTACGCGCTCTGGTACAACGAGAACCTGTCGTTCGGCCGTGGCCTGTCGGATGTAGATGAGCCGGCACTGTGGGAAAAGAGCCTGGACGACCGCGTGCTGCACTGGATCGAAGTGGGCCAACCCGATGCCGAGCGCCTGACCTGGTGCTCGCGGCGCACCGAACGCACCAGCCTGCTGGCCTATGGCAGCCTGCGTGTGTGGGAAGGCAAGGTGGTCAGCGCGGTCAAGAACCTCAAGAACCTGAACATCGCCGCAGTGCCGCAGGAGGTGCTGGAAACCCTGGCCGCCGACATGCCGCGCGCCATCAAGTGGGATGTGATGATCAGCGAAGGTACGGTCTTCGTTACCGACGACCGTGGCCAGCACGAAGTGCAACTGCAGTGGCTACTGGGTGAGCGTGGCTGAAGCAACCCATGCGTATCGAACCTCGCCCCCTGCCTGCGACCCTGCCTTTTCTGGGTAACCTGCCACCCTTGCTAACCCGTTTGTATGCCGCACGCGGCGTGCAAAGCGAGGCCGAACTGGACAAAAGCCTTGCGCGGCTGCTGCCCTACCAGCAGCTCAAGGGCATCGAGGCCGGCGTCGACCTGCTGGTCGCTGCCATAGACCAGCGCCAGCGCATTCTCATTGTCGGCGACTTCGACGCCGACGGTGCCACCGCAAGTACGGTTGGGGTGCTGGGCTTGCGTTTGTTGGGGGCAGCCCATGTCGATTACCTGGTGCCCAACCGTTTTGAATACGGTTACGGCCTGACCCCGGAAATCGTCGAAGTTGCCCTGCAGCGCCAGCCGCAGTTGCTGATTACCGTGGACAACGGCATTTCCAGCGTCGACGGGGTGGCCGCTGCCAAGGCCGCTGGGCTGAAAGTGCTGGTGACCGACCATCACTTGCCAGGCGAACAACTGCCCGATGCCGACGCCATCATCAACCCCAACCAGCCGGGTTGCAGCTTCCCGAGCAAGGCGCTGGCCGGGGTCGGTGTCATCTTCTATGTGCTGATGGCCCTGCGCGCGCGGTTGCGCAGCCTGGGCCGCTACGCGACACAACCCCAGCCGAACATCGGTGAACTGCTCGACCTGGTCGCCCTGGGCAGCGTGGCCGATGTGGTGCCGCTGGATGCCAACAACCGCATCCTCGTGCACCAGGGCCTGGAGCGCATCCGTGCCGGCCGTGCCCGCCCGGGCTTGAAGGCCATTCTTGAGGTGGCCCGCCGCGATCACCGGCGCATCACCTCCACCGACCTGGGTTTCATTCTTGGCCCACGCCTGAATGCAGCCGGGCGCCTGGACGACATGAGCCTGGGCATCGAATGCCTGCTGTGCGAAGACCCGGCGCTGGCCCAGGACATGGCGCAGCAACTGGATGACCTGAACCAGGACCGCAAGTCCATCGAGCAAGGCATGCAGCGCGAGGCGCTGGCCCAGCTCAAGGACCTGCCGGTCGAGTCGATGCCTTACGGCTTGTGCCTGTTCGATGCCGACTGGCACCAGGGCGTGATCGGTATTCTGGCGTCGCGGCTGAAGGAGCGTTACCACCGGCCGACCATTGCCTTCGCCGATGCAGGCGCTGGCATGCTGAAGGGCTCGGCGCGTTCTGTGCCAGGGTTCCATATTCGCGATGCGCTGGATGCCGTGGCGGCGCGCCACCCGCAATTGATCAGCAAGTTCGGCGGCCACGCCATGGCCGCTGGCTTGTCGTTGCCAGAGGCAAATTTCCCGGCCTTTGCCGAGGCCTTCGACGAAGAGGTACGGCGCCAGCTGCGTGAAGACGACCTGACCGGGCGCCTGCTGTCCGACGGCAGCCTGGCGGTGGAAGAATTCCACCTCGATCTGGCCAAGGCGCTACGCAATGCCGGGCCATGGGGCCAGCATTTCCCTGAGCCGCTGTTTCATGGCGTGTTCCAGTTGGTGGAGCAGCGCGTGGTGGGCGAGCGGCACTTGAAGGTGGTACTGAAGAGCGAGTGTGGCTCGGTGCGGCTGGATGGCATTGCCTTCGGCATCGACCGCGACGTATGGCCGAACCCGACGGTGCGCTGGGTCGAGTTGGCGTACAAGCTGGATGTGAACGAGTTTCGGGGCAATGAAAGTGTGCAGTTGATGATTGCCCACATGGAACCGCGTTGACCGCAACCCTGTAAGAGCGGCCAGCCACAGGCGTCTGTAAACAACTTGCCCAAAATCCCATGGAACCTTCCCCCCAGGCATTCTGGTCTAGTCTGAAGTATGACCGGACCCAGGCCAGGGACGTGCTATTGAGTGTCCGGGCCGGATCACCATTGGAGTTCTTGGGAGGTGCCCTCATGAGCCTGCTGCTCGAGCCTTACACCCTGCGTCAACTGACGTTGCCCAACCGCATCGCCGTTTCGCCGATGTGCCAGTATTCTGCAGCCGATGGCCTGGCCAACGACTGGCACCTCGTTCACCTGGGCAGCCGCGCAGTGGGTGGCGCGGGCCTGGTGATCACCGAGGCCGTGGCGGTTACCGCCGATGGCCGCATCACCGCCGAAGACCTTGGGTTGTGGGAGGACGCACAGATCGCCCCGCTGCAACGCATCACCCGCTTCATCACCGCCCAGGGCGCCGTGCCCGGCATCCAGCTGGCGCACGCCGGGCGCAAGGCCAGTACCTACCGCCCCTGGCTGGGCAAGCACGGTAGCGTCAAACCCGAGGAGGGTGGCTGGCAGCCGGTGGGGCCCTCGAAGATTGCCTTCGACCCGCAACATACAACGCCACGCGAGCTGACCTTGGGCGACATCCAGGAGGTGGTCGGTGCCTTCGTTGCCTCGGCCGAGCGCGCGTTGCAGGCCGGCTTCAAAGTGCTCGAGGTTCACGCCGCCCATGGCTACCTGCTGCACCAGTTCCTGTCACCGCTGAGCAACCAGCGGCGTGACGAATACGGCAGTTGCTTCGAAAACCGCATCCGCCTGACCCTGCAGGTGGTGGAAGCGGTGCGTAAGGTATGGCCTGCCGAATTGCCCCTGTTCGTGCGGGTATCGGCAACCGATTGGGTGGAAGACGGCTGGAACCCGGATGAAACCGTCGAACTGGCCCGGCGCCTGCGTAACCTGGGCGTCGATTTGATCGACGTGTCCTCTGGCGGCACTTCGGTCAACGCCGAAATACCCACCGGCCCCGGCTACCAGACCCGTTTCGCCGAGCGCGTGCGCAAGGAGTCTGAAATTGCCACCGGCACCGTGGGCATGATCACCGAACCTGCGCAGGCCGAGCATATCCTGCGTACCGGCCAGGCCGACCTCATCTTCCTTGCCCGCGAACTGCTGCGCGACCCTTACTGGCCGCTGCATGCCGACGACGACCTGGGCGGTAACAAGGCCACCTGGCCGGCGCAGTACCAGCGCGCTACCAGCCGGGCCAACCCGATTCATGAGTCGGATCTGCGCGACTGATTCTGAAGGCGCGGCCTTGTGGGAGCGGGCGTGCCCGCGAACACCGGCGCAGCCGGTGCCAGACACCGCGTCGCCTGCTTCGCGAGCAAGCCCGCTCCCACAATGAATCGCGCAGGCTTTTCACATTTTGGGAAAGACAGTTGCTCCTACCTTGAACGCGGTTGAGCGGACCCAGCGTGACCGAGCATGATAATCAATGCTTGATCATCACATGCCGCACACAGGTGTAGTCCTCCAGCCCATACATCGACATGTCCTTGCCATACCCCGAGTGTTTCTGCCCGCCATGGGGCATTTCACTGACCAGCATGAAATGGGTGTTCACCCAGGTGCAGCCATATTGCAGGCGTGCGGCCAGGCGGTGGGCGCGGCCGGTGTCGCGGGTCCAGACCGAGGAGGCCAGGCCATAGTTGGAGTCGTTGGCCCATTCCAGCGCCTGCGCTTCGTCGCTGAAACGGGTTACCGACACCACCGGGCCGAACACTTCGTTGCGCACGATCTCATCATCCTGCAGGGCGTCGGCCAGCACCGTCGGCTCGAAAAAGTACCCGTCGCCTTCGATTGCCTTGCCACCGGTCACCAGGCGAATGTGCGGCTGGGCGACGGCACGCTGTACCAGGCCGGCGACCTTGTCGCGGTGCTGGGCGCTGATCAGCGGCCCCAGCTCGGTGCCCTCGGCCTCCTGCAGGCCGGGCTTGATGCTGGCTACCGCTTCCCCCAGGCGCTCGACGAAGCGCTCATAGATACCGGCCTGCACATACAGGCGGCAAGCCGCCGTGCAGTCCTGGCCGGCGTTGTAGAAACCGAAGGTGCGAATACCCTCGATCGCGGCATCGATGTCGGCATCATCGAACACCAGGACTGGCGCCTTGCCGCCCAGCTCCATGTGCATGCGCTTCACGCTGTCGGCGGTGGCGCTGATGATATGGGCGCCGGTGGGGATCGAGCCTGTCAGCGACACCATGCGGACCTTGGGGTGCGTAACCAGTGGGTTGCCGACCGTCTGGCCACGGCCAAACAGAATGTTGAGCACCCCGGCCGGCAGCAGGTCCTTGGCCAGTTCCCCCAGGCGCAAGGCGGTCAACGGGGTCAGCTCGGAGGGTTTGATCACTACCGTGTTGCCGGCCGCCAGGGCCGGGGCGATCTTCCAGGCCAGCATCATCAGTGGGTAGTTCCACGGTGCAATCGAGGCCACCACGCCCAAGGGGTCGCGACGGATCATCGACGTGTGGCCCGGCAGGTATTCACCTGCCGCCGAGCCGCCCAGGCAGCGCGCCGCACCGGCGAAAAAACGAAACACGTCGGCAATCGCCGGAATTTCGTCGTTGCGCGCGGCACTCAAGGGTTTGCCGCAGTTCTGCGATTCCAGCCGAGCCAGTTCATCGCCATGCGCCTCAATGGCGTCTGCCAGGTTCAACAACGCCTGGGCGCGGTCCTTGGGGCTGGTTTGCGACCAGCTGTCGAACGCATGGTCAGCGGCACGCACGGCGCTGTCCACCTGGGCTTCGCTGGCTTCGTTGATCTGCGCCAGGGCGGTGCCCAGCGCCGGGTCGAGCACGGTCCAGGTCGGGCCTTGGCCGGCGACCAGTTGGCCATTGATCAGCATCTGCGTTTGCATCGGGTACTCCTCCAGGGTCATTTGCCACTGCCCGCAACGCTGTCGCCGCCACGGGTCAGGTAATAGGCGCCAAGGATCGGCAGCATGGTCACCAACATCACCAGCATGGCTACCACATTGGTCACCGGCACGTCGCGCGGCCGGCTGAGCTGGTTGAGTAGCCAGATCGGCAGGGTGCGTTCGTGGCCGGCGGTGAAGGTCGTGACAATGATCTCATCGAACGACAGGGCAAAGGCCAGCATACCGCCGGCCAGCAGTGCCGAGCCGAGGTTGGGCAGGATGATGTAGCGAAAGGTCTGCCAGCCATCGGCACCCAGGTCCATGGAGGCCTCGATCAGGCTGTGCGAGGTGCGCCGCAGGCGGGCGATCACATTGTTGTAGACGATCACCACGCAGAATGTGGCATGGCCGACCACGATGGTGAACACCCCGGGCTCCACGCCCAAGGTCTTGAACGCCGAGAGCAGGGCGATGCCGGTGATGATGCCGGGCAGGGCGATGGGCAGGATCAGCATCAGCGATATGGCCTCTTTGCCGAAAAAGCTGCGCCGGTACAGTGCGGCCGATGCCAGTGTGCCGAGCACCAGGGCGATCAGGGTCGCCAGGCAGGCGACCTGCAACGACAGCTTGATCGCGTCTAGCACATCGGTGCGGGCGAAGGCCACGGC
The DNA here is from genome assembly GCF_947311875.1 of Pseudomonas sp. PARCl1. Lineage (NCBI taxonomy): Bacteria > Pseudomonadati > Pseudomonadota > Gammaproteobacteria > Pseudomonadales > Pseudomonadaceae > Pseudomonas > Pseudomonas sp. PARCl1. The sequence continues at coordinate 68,375 of NZ_CAMZMX010000012.1, read as the reverse complement.
AAACCACTTCAGGGTAAACCCCGTGGGCGGGAAGCTGAATGCTGCGTCTTCGGTGTTGAAGGCGTACAGGAAGATGATCAGGATCGGGAAATGCAGGAACAACAGCCCGCCCCAGGCCGCCAGGCGCAACCGTACAGAGGCTTGTTCAGAGTGCATCGAAGGCCCCCAGGCGCTTGACGATCGACAGGTACAGCGCAATCAGCACGATCGGCACCAAGGTAAATGCCGCCGCCATCGGCATGTTGCCGATCGCCCCTTGCTGGGCATAGACCATGCTGCCGATGAAGTAGCCGGGTGGGCCCACCAGCTGCGGCACGATGAAGTCGCCGAGGGTAAGCGAGAAGGTGAAGATCGAGCCAGCGGCGATACCGGGAATCGACAGCGGCAGTATCACCTGCATGAAGGTTTGCCCGGGGCGTGCGCCAAGGTCTGCCGAGGCCTGCAACAGCGACGGCGGCAAGCGCTCCAGCGAGGCCTGGATCGGCAGGATCATGAATGGCAGCCAGATGTACACGAACACCATGAAGCGCCCCAGGTGCGAGGTCGACAGCGTGCTGCCGCCCACGCCCGGCACCGTCAGCACGGCTTGCAGCAGGGCGTCCAAGTGCAGCTGGTGGACGAACCACTGGGCCACCCCACCCTTGGCCAGCAGCAGGGTCCAGGCGTAGGTCTTGACGATGTAGCTGGCCCACATGGGCATCATCACGGCGATATAGAAAAATGCCTTGGTCTTGCCGCGTGTGTAGCGCGCCATGTAGTAGGCGATGGGAAACGCCAGTACCGCGCTGGCCAGTGACACCGCCACCGCCATGCCCAAGGTCCGCAGGATGATGTCGAAGTTCGACGGGTTGAACAGCGCGGCGAAGTTGCCCAGGGTCAGGTCCGGGGTGACCGCCATGGTGAAGTCGTCGAAGGTGTAGAAACCCTGCCACAACAGGTTCAGCAACGAGCCCAGGTAGATGGCGCCGAACCAGGTCAGTGGCGGGATCAGCAGCAGGGCCAGGTACAGGTTGGGGCGCCGGTACAACACATCGGCCAGGCCTCGCAGCGCGCTCATGGCAATGGCCCAGCGCTTTCCTGCAGCACGGTCATCGCCTCGCGCGGCCAGTGCGCCTGCACCCGCTGCCCGGGCTGCCAGGCCTGGGGCTGTGCCTGCCAGCGGTCGTTGGCCTGGGTTACCGCCAACAGTTGGCCATTGTCCAGTTGCAACTCGTACCGGGTGGCGCTGCCCTGGTACTGCACATCGCGCAGCAGGCCGCTGACCTGGACCTCGTGGCTGGTGACCACCGGGTCGCCCAGGCGGATGTGCTCAGGGCGGATGGAAAACGGCGCCGGGTGGCCGTTGAGCGCCCTCGCCAATTCGCCACGCATCACGTTGGACGTGCCGACGAATTCGGCGACGAAGGTGGTGGCGGGTTTCATGTACAGGTTGCGCGGGGTGTCGACCTGTTCGATGCGGCCGCGGTTGAACACCGCGACCCGGTCCGACATCGACAGCGCCTCGGTCTGGTCATGGGTGACGAAGATGAAGGTGATGCCTAGCTGGCGTTGCAGCTTCTTCAGCTCGCCCTGCATCTGTTCGCGCAGCTTGAGGTCCAACGCGCCCAGCGGCTCGTCCAGCAGCAGCACACGGGGCCTGTTGACCAGTGCCCGCGCCAGGGCCACACGCTGGCGCTGGCCACCCGAAAGCTGCGCCGGCTTGCGCGCGCCGTAGCCGGCCAGGGCCACCATGGCCAGGGCTTGCTCGGCACGGCTGTGGCGTTCGGCCTTGGCCACGCCTTTCACTTTCAAGCCATAGGCGATGTTGTCGAGCACGTTCATGTGCGGGAACAACGCGTAGTCCTGGAACACGGTATTGACGTCACGCTGGTAGGGCGGCACGCCGGCAGCTTCCAGGCCGTGTATACGGATCGAGCCGCTGCTTGGCTGCTCGAAGCCGGCGATCAGGCGCAGGCAGGTGGTCTTGCCGGAGCCGGACGGGCCGAGCATGGAGAAGAACTCCCCATCGCTGATGTCGATGCTGACCTGGTCTACGGCCTTGACCTCGCCGAAGCTACGGGAAACCTGGGTGAACTGGACGGCTAGGGGCATACGCGGTTCTCTGTTGTTCTTGTCTTGCCTGTATCGGCCCTGTCCCCGGCAAGCCGGCCCCACAGGGATCACACCACAGGGCCGGAACAGGCGGAAAAACCCTCAGCGCCCACCCATGATGGCAATGTAGTCTTGAGTCCAGCGGCTGTAGGGCACGAACTTGCCACCCTGGGCCTGCGGGGTTTTCCAGAAGGCGATCTTGTCGAAGTTGTCGAAGCCGTTGGTCTTGCAACCCTCGGCGCCGAGCAACTCGCTGCCACTGCAGGCTGCCGGCACCGCGGGCAACGACCCGAACCAGGCGGCCACGTCACCCTGGACCTTCGGCTGCAGCGACCAGTCCATCCATTGGTAGGCGCAGTTGGGGTGCTTGGCATCGGTGTGCAGCATGGTGGTATCGGCCCAGCCGGTAGCGCCCTCCTTGGGGATGGTCGACGCCACGGGCTGGTGCTCGGCCTTCAGGCCATTGACCATGTAGCCCCACGAACTGGAGGCGACCACGCCTTCGTTCTTCACGTCGCTCATCTGCACTGTGGCGTCGTGCCAGTAGCGATGGATCAGCGGTTGCTGCTGGCGCAGCAGTTCGAGCACCGCCTGGTATTGCGTTTCGGTCAGTTCATACGGGTCCTGGATGCCCAGTTCGGGCTTGGCCGACTTCAGGTACAGCGCCGCGTCCGCGATGTAGATCGGCCCGTCATACGCCTGTACGCGGCCTTTGTTCGGCTTGCCATCGGGCAGGTCCTGCGGCACGAACACCACGCCCCAGCTGGTCGGTGCCTGCTTGAACGTGTGGGTGTTGTACAGCAGCACGTTCGGCCCCCACTGGTACGGGGTGCCATAGACCTGTTTATCGACCACATACCAGCCACCGTTCTGCAGGCGCGGGTCGATGTTTTTCCAGTTGGGGATCAAGGCGGTGTTGATCGGTTGCACCCGTTTGCCGGCGATCAGCCGTAACGAGGCATCGCCCGAGGCGGTAACCAGGTCGTAGCCCCCCTTGGCCATCAGGCTGACCATTTCGTCCGAGGTGGCAGCGGTTTTCACGCTGACCTTGCAGCCGGTTTGCTGTTCGAAGCCGGTCACCCAGTCATACGCCTTGTCGCTTTCACCGCGCTCGATGTAGCCGGGCCAGGCGACGATGTCCAGGCGCCCTTCGCCAGGCCCCAGGGCCTTGGGCGGTTCGGCGGCCAGCAGGCCGGTACTGGCCAGCACGGCACAGGTGGTGGCGCCGAGCAATGCGGTCTTGTGCACGGGCATGGGTGTTCCCTCTTGTTGGAGATTGTGGTCGCGGCAGTGGTCGAGTCTAGTTGGCTTTTTGCCAGTCAATGCAACATCCAGAAGCAAATCCGCGCATGGTCCTTTACCGGGCAGGCCTTAATCTGGCGGATGACTTCCCATGCCTGGAGACTTGCACATGAACACCCGTGGCTTGCTGGACCAACTGCTCAAATCTGGCCAGGAGTTGCTGAACAAATCGTCTGCTTCCGGCAAACCCGGCGCTGGCGCCAGCGGGCTTGGCGGCCTGTTGTCCGGGGCCGGTGGTGGCTTGCTGGGCGGTGGCGCACTGGGCGTGCTGCTGGGCAACAAGAAGGCGCGCAAATATGGGGGCAAGGCCCTGACCTATGGTGGCCTCGCGGCACTCGGGGTGCTGGCCTACAAGGCCTACGGCAACTGGCAGGCGCGCCAGCAGGTGGCTGCCAGCGAGCCGCAGACGGTCGACCGCTTGCCGCCGGCCCAGGTCGAGCAGCACAGCCAGGCGGTGTTGCGGGCGCTGGTGGCTGCGGCCAAGTCCGACGGCCATATCGACGAACGCGAACGGGCGTTGATCGAAGGTGAGTTCACCCGCCTGGACAGCGACCGCGAGTTGCAGCATTGGCTGCACGCCGAACTGAACAAGCCGCTGGACCCGGCTGAAGTCGCCCGCGCCGCACAGACGCCCGAGATGGCTGCCGAGATGTACCTGGCCAGCACGATGATGGTCGACCAGGAAAACTTCATGGAGCGCGCCTACCTCGATGAGCTGGCCCGCCAGTTGCGTCTGGACCCGGGTTTGCGCCAGGAGTTAGAGAGCCAGGTGCGCTCAGCCGCAGGCCAGTAAGCGACGCGGTCCTTGTGGGAGCGGCCTTGTGTCGCGAAAGGGCTGCGCAGCAGCCCCAAAGATTTTAGCTTCGCCGCATGAAATGCCGGGGCCGCTGCGCGGCCCTTTCGCGACACAAGGCCGCTCCCACAAACGAAGCGACTTTTCCATGATGGGCTCCGTCCATTAGCGGGGATGCCAGGTTACCCCACATTTCACCCGCAAAAGCGTAAGGCCTCTAGGCTATACTTCGGCGATTTTCCCCGCTCGTTGTGAATTCCTGAGGGCTGAATGTGAAGAACTGGACGTTGCGCCAACGGATCCTGGCAAGTTTCGCCGTGATCATCGCCATCATGCTGCTGATGATCGTGGCCGCCTACTCGCGGTTGGCCGCCATCGAAACCGCCGAAGCCGCCGTAGGTACAGACAGCATTCCCGGGGTCTACTACAGCTCGATGATCCGCAGCGCCTGGGTCGACAGCTACGTCACCAGCCAACAGTTGGTCGGGCTGTCCAACCACCGGGAAATCACCTCGGCCGACATGGAACTGTTCAAGAGTTTCGAAGACCGGCTGAAGCAATTCATGGCCAGTTACCAGAGCACCATCCAGGGCCATGACGACCAGGCCCGCTTCGACAGCTTCGTGCAGCTTGAAGAAAACTACATGAAGATTGTCGGCCAGGTGCTGGATGCCTACCGTCAGCGCAACTACGCCGAAGCCCAGCGCCTGATCAACGACGTACTCACACCCGCCTGGGTCGACGGTCGCAAGCACCTGAACGATGTCATCGAGAACAACCGCGCCTCCGCTGATGCCGCCACCCGCGATATCGTCAGTGCCGTGACCACCGCCAAGGGCAGCATGATCGTCTCGCTGTTGCTGGCCATTGTCGCGGCCGGGGTGTGCGGCCTGTTGCTGATGCGCGCCATCACCGCGCCCATGCAGCGTATCGTCCGAGCCCTCGACAAGCTGCGTTCGGGTGACCTGAGCGTGCGCCTGAGCCTGGAACGCAAGGATGAGTTCGGCGCCATCGAGAGCGGCTTCAACGAAATGGCCGAAGCGCTGGCGAACCTGGTGGCCCAGGCCCAGCGCTCGTCGGTGCAGGTCACCACGTCGGTTACCGAGATCGCCGCCACGTCCAAGCAGCAGCAGGCCACTGCCACCGAAACCGCAGCCACCACCACGGAAATCGGCGCCACCTCGCGGGAAATTGCCGCCACTTCGCGTGACCTGGTGCGCACCATGACTGAAGTCACTTCGGCCGCCGACCAGGCCTCCAGCCTGGCCGGCTCCGGCCAGCAGGGCCTGGCCCGCATGGAAGAGACCATGCACCAGGTGATGGGCGCCGCCGACCTGGTCAACGCCAAGCTGGGCATCCTCAACGAGAAAGCCAGCAACATTACCCAGATGGTCGTGACGATCGTCAAGGTGGCCGACCAGACCAACCTGTTGTCGCTCAACGCCGCGATCGAGGCGGAAAAGGCTGGTGAGTATGGCCGTGGCTTTGCCGTGGTGGCCACCGAGGTGCGGCGCCTGGCCGACCAGACCGCCGTGGCCACTTACGATATCGAGCAGATGGTGCGCGAGATCCAGTCGGCGGTGTCGGCCGGGGTCATGGGCATGGACAAGTTTTCCGAAGAAGTGCGCCGGGGCATGTTCGAAGTGCAGCAGGTCGGCGAGCAACTGAGCCAGATCATTCACCAGGTACAGGCCTTGGCACCGCGCGTGCTGATGGTCAACGAAGGCATGCAGGCCCAGGCCACCGGTGCCGAGCAGATCAACCAGGCGTTGGCCCAGCTCAGTGATGCCAGCACCCAGACCGTCGAGTCGCTGCGCCAGGCCAGCTTTGCCATCGATGAGCTTAGCCAGGTGGCCGCTGGCTTGCGTGGCGGCGTGTCGCGTTTCAAAGTCTGACCGCGATGACCGACACGCAAGCGCCGGCCGCACAGCCGGGCAACGCCAAGGGGGCGCTGTACCTGCAGTTCCGTATCAGGGAACAACGCTTTGCCCTGAGCGTGCACGAGGTGGTCGAAGTGCTGCCACTTCGGCCACTCAAGCCGATTGCCCAGGCGCCAGCCTGGGTGGCGGGTATTCTGGCCCACCGTGGCCTGCTCATACCCGTCATCGACCTGGCCGCGCTCAGCTTCGGCCAGCCGGCGGCGCAGCGCACCAGCACCCGGCTGGTACTGGTGCACTACCGGGCTGGGCTGCAGTTGGGGCTGGTGCTGGAGCAGGCAACCGAGACCCTGCGCTGCCGGCCCGATGAGTTCCAGCCCTACGGTGTAGACACCAGCGAAGCCCCTTACCTGGGGCCGGTGCGGCAGGATGCCTTTGGCATGCTGCAGCGCATCGAAGTCAATGACCTGCTGCCCGACGCCGTGCACGCATTGCTGTACACGCAGGGCCCGACCGGGGGGCCGACATGACCGAACAGCGTTTTTTCCGTTTCTTGCGTGAGCGTATTGGCCTGGATGTGGAGTCTGTCGGCACGCCGATGGTCGAGCGTGCACTGCGCCAGCGCAGCGTAGCGGTGGGCGCTGCCGATCTGGACGACTACTGGCTGCGCCTGCAGCAGTCCGGTGAAGAGCAACAAGCACTGATCGAAGCGGTGATCGTGCCAGAGACCTGGTTCTTCCGGTACCCCGAGTCCTTCACCGCGCTGGCGGCCCTGGCGCACAAGCGCCGTGCCGAACTGGACGGCGCGCGGCCGCTGCGGTTGCTCAGCCTGCCGTGCTCGACGGGCGAGGAGCCCTATTCGCTGGCCATGGCCTTGTTTGATGCCGGTATGGCGCCGGGGGCGTTCCTGGTCGATGGCATGGACATCAGCCCCAGCTCGGTGGCCAAGGCCGGGCAGGCCGTGTATGGCCGCAATGCCTTTCGCGGCAGCGAGCTGGGTTTTCGCGAGCGTTACTTCGATGTGGTCGACGAAGGCCACCGCCTGCACGAGCGGGTACGCCAGCAAGTCAGCCTGCAGGTAGGCAATGTGCTCGACCCGCTGCTGGCCAGCCGCGATGGCCTGTATGACTTCGTGTTCTGTCGCAACCTGCTGATCTACTTCGACGTGCCGACCCAGCAACGCGTCTTCGAAGTGCTCAAGCGCCTGCTGCACCCACAGGGGGTGCTGTTCATCGGTCCGGCCGAGGGCAGCCTGCTGGCGCGCCTGGGCATGCGCCCGCTGGGGATCGCCCAGTCGTTTGCCTACGTACGAGACCCAGGCAGCAGCACGCCTGCGCCTGCGCCGGCGGCAGCGGCAGCACCTGCCAGGCGCAGTTGGCGGGGGCCCGGGCCTGCCGGGTATTCGCAGCCGGCCTTGCCGGAGCCGCGGCCGCAGCGTGCGCTGCCGGTGGTGGCCCGGCCAGCGCCGGCCCGCGAGGCTGCGGGTGAGGGCCCCAGCGAACTGCTGGCCGGCATCGCCCGGCTGGCCAATGCCGGCGCCAGCGCACAGGCTCGCCACGAATGCCAGCGCTACCTGGGCCAGTACCCGCCGGCGGCGCAGGTGTATTACTGGCTGGGGCTGCTCAGCGATACCGAGGGCGACGCACAGCAAGCGCTGACCCACTACCGCAAAGCGCTGTATCTGGAGCCACAACACCCCGAGGCGTTGCTGCACCTGGCGGCCCTGCTTGCGGCCCAGGGTGACCTGGCCGGGGCCCGGCGCCTGCAGGAGCGGGCGGCGCGGGCTGGGCGGGAGTCTGAACGGTGAACGGTGAATCCGCGATGCAACTGCTGGCCGATGACGATGCGCTCATCGACGACTGCTGGAACCGCATTGGTGTACATGGCAACAAGCAATGCCCGCTACTGGAGCGGCACGTGCATTGCCGCAACTGCGAAGTCTACGCCGCTGCGGCTACCCGCCTGCTTGACCGCTATGCATTGGCGCAGGAGCACTCGGCGGCCGAGCGTGAGCCGCTGCAAGAGCACATCGGTCGCTCCATGTTGCTGTTCCGTCTGGGTGAAGAATGGCTGGCGCTGGCGACCGCCTGCCTGGCCGAAATCGCCCCGTTGCAGGCCGTGCATTCGTTGCCGCACCAGCGCTCGCGGGTGTTGCAGGGGGTCGCCAACGTACGTGGGGCGCTGGTGCCATGCCTGTCATTGGCCGACTTGCTGGGGGTTCAGGCGGGTGCTGCCGAGCAGCGCAGCGGCCGGGCGATGCCACGCATGCTGATCCTGGCCAGCGAGGGCGGCCCGGTGGTGGTGGCGGTCGAGGAAATCGACGGCATCCACCGGCTCGACCCGCTGTTGCTGGGCAGTGGCCAGGACGCCACCCGCTATACCGCGGCGGTGCTGCAATGGCGCGGGCGCAGCGTGCGGGTACTGGACGATCAACACTTACTGGCTGCCGTGCAGCGGAGCTTGTCATGACCCCAGAGCAAATGCGCGACGCCTCGTTGCTCGAGCTGTTCAGCCTGGAGGCCGAAGCGCAGACCCAGGTACTCAGCGCCGGCCTGATGGCACTCGAGCGCAACCCTACCCAGGCTGACCAGCTCGAGGCGTGCATGCGCGCGGCCCACTCGCTCAAGGGCGCCGCCCGTATCGTTGGCGTGGACGCGGGCGTCAGCGTCGCGCATGTCATGGAGGATTGCCTGGTAGCCGCCCAGGAGGGGCGCCTGAGGTTGAATGCCGAGCATATCGATGCGCTGTTGCAGGGGACCGACTTGCTGATGCGCATTGCCACACCGGGCGACAGCGCAGCGCAGGCGACCCTGCCGGTGTTTCTTGCGCAGATGACCAGCCTGCTCGACCCAGGCGGCGCCGGCGTGCCGCCGCTGCCCGTGGCGGCAGTGGCCGTATCGCCGTCGTCGCCGTCGGTCAGCCCGCCGCCGGCACCGTTGGTGCTGCCCAGTGAGCTGTCAGAGCCCGACGCCGAGCCTGAGCCTGAGCCCGAGCCCGAGCCCGAGCCAGCGCTGCGGCGCAAGGTGGGCAAGCGCGTCGGCGATGCAGGCGAACGGGTGTTACGGGTCACTGCCGACCGCCTGAACAGCCTGCTCGACCTGTCCAGCAAGTCGCTGGTGGAGACCCAGCGCCTGAAGCCTTACCTGGCCACCCTGCAGCGCCTCAAACGCATGCACGGCCAAGGGATGCAGGCGCTCGACGGCGTGCGCATGCAGCTGGAAGACAGCGGCCAGAACAGTGAAGTGCTCGAAGCCTTGGCGCAAACCCAGCGCCTGCTGGTCGAGACCCAGCAGATCCTGCAACAGCAGGCCGCCGACCTCGATGAGTTCGGCTGGCAGGCCAGTCAGCGTGCGCAGTTGCTGTACGACACGGCCCTGGCCTGCCGCATGCGGCCATTCGCCGATGTGCTGGCCGGGCAGAGTCGCATGGTTCGAGACCTCGGCCGCTCGCTGGGCAAGCCGGTACGGCTGGTGGTGGAGGGCGAAAAAACCCAGGTCGACCGTGATGTGCTGGAAAAGCTTGAAGCGCCATTGACCCACCTGTTGCGCAATGCCGTGGACCACGGCATCGAACTTCCGGAACGGCGCCTGCTGGCGGGCAAGCCAGCGGAAGGGCTGGTGCGCCTGCGTGCCTCGCACCAGGCTGGCATGCTCAGCCTGGAGCTGATCGACGATGGCGCCGGTATCGACCTGGAGCGCCTGCGCGGCAGTATCGTCGAGCGCGCCCTGTCGCCGGCCGACACCGTGGCGCGCATGAGCGAAGCGGAACTGCTGACATTCCTGTTCCTGCCCGGCTTCAGCCTGCGCGACAAGGTGACCGAAGTGTCCGGGCGCGGCGTCGGGCTGGATGCGGTGCAACACATGATTCGCGAACTGCGCGGCTCGATCGAGCTGAGCCAGCAGCCAGGGCAGGGCTGCCGCTTCCATCTGCAGGTGCCGTTGACCCTGTCCGTGGTGCGTAGCCTGGTCGTCGAGGTCGGTGGCGAGGCTTACGCTTTTCCGCTGGCGCATATCGAGCGCACCCTGGACGTCACCGCCGAGCAGATCGTGCAGATCGAAGGCCGCCAGCATTTCTGGCACGAGGGCCGGCACATCGGCCTGGTGGCGGCCAGCCAGTTGCTCAACCGCCCGCTGGGGCAAAGCGACGGCAGCAGCCTGCGGGTCGTGGTGATCCGTGAGCGCGAGCAACTGTACGGTGTGGCCGTGGAGCGCCTGGTAGGCGAACGCGTGCTGGTGGTGATGCCGCTCGACCCACGGCTGGGCAAGGTGCAGGACATTTCTTCGGGTGCCTTGCTCGATGATGGTTCAGTGGTGCTGATCGTCGATGTCGAAGACCTGCTGCGCTCGGTGGATAAACTGCTGAGCACCGGCAGCCTGGAGCGTATCGAACGCGGCAGCGGCGGCACCCGTGGGGTGGCGCACAAACGCATCCTGGTGGTCGACGATTCACTGACCGTGCGCGAGCTGCAGCGCAAGCTGCTCAGCCACCGTGGCTACGACGTGGCGGTAGCGGTAGACGGCATGGACGGCTGGAACGCCTTGCGCAGTGAAGACTTCGATTTGCTGATCACCGATATCGACATGCCCCGCATGGACGGTATCGAACTGGTCACCCTGGTGCGGCGCGACCAGCGCCTGCAAGGCTTGCCAGTGATGGTGGTGTCCTACAAAGACCGTGAGGAAGACCGGCGGCGTGGCCTGGATGCTGGGGCCGACTACTATTTGGCAAAGGCCAGTTTCCACGACGACGCGTTGCTGGATGCTGTGGTGGAACTGATCGGAGGGGCTCAGGGATGAAGATCGCCATCGTCAATGACATGCCCATGGCGGTCGAGGCCCTACGCCGCGCAGTCGCCCTTGAGCCCGCGCACGAGCTGGTGTGGGTGGCCAGCAATGGCGCCGAGGCAGTGCAGCGTTGTACCGAGCAGCTTCCGGACCTGATCCTCATGGACCTGATCATGCCGGTGATGGACGGCGTGGAGGCGACCCGGCGGATCATGGCCGAAACCCCATGTGCCATCGTCGTCGTCACGGTCGACCGCAAGCAGAACGTGCACCGGGTGTTCGAGGCCATGGGCCATGGCGCGCTCGATGTGGTGGACACCCCGGCACTGGGCGCGGGTGATCCCCGCGAAGCGGCGGCCCCGCTGCTGCGCAAGATCCTCAATATCGGCTGGCTGATTGGCCAGCAGCGTGCACCGGTTGCGCGCCCGGTTGAGCTGCCGCTGCGCGAAGCTTCACAGCGTCGCGGCCTGGTGGCGATTGGTTCGTCGGCCGGTGGCCCGGCAGCCCTGGAGGTGTTGCTCAAAGGCTTGCCGCCGGCGTTTCCGGCGGCCATCGTTCTGGTCCAGCATGTGGACCAGGTATTTGCCGCAGGCATGGCCGAGTGGCTCGGCACCGCCGCCAAACGGGAGGTGCGGCTGGCCCGTGAAGGCGAGCCGCCGCAGCCGGGCGTGGTGCTGCTGGCCGGCACCAATCACCATATCCGCCTGCTAAAGAACGGCCAACTGGCCTACACTGCCGAGCCGGTGAATGAAATCTACCGGCCGTCGATCAATGTGTTTTTCGAGAGCGTGGCCCAACACTGGCACGGCGATGCGGTGGGGGTATTGCTCACCGGCATGGGCCGCGACGGTGCCCAAGGCCTGAAGCTGATGCGTCAGCAGGGTTTCCTGACCATTGCCCAGGACCAGGCCACCAGTGCGGTGTACGGCATGCCCAAGGCCGCCGCAGCCATTGATGCTGCCGTGGAAATTCGCCCGCTGGACCACATCGCCGGGCGCTTGACGGAAATTTTTGGAAAATGACGACACGTATTGAATCACGCCGCCACGCCGGTAGTGATCGGGTGACCATGTATGGATGATTTACCGATCGAAGGTTTCGCGACCACCAACGAAAACGCGGCGATGGTACTGCTGGTCGACGATCAGGCCATGATCGGCGAGGCCGTGAGGCGAGGGTTGGCCAACCAGGACAACATCGACTTCCACTTCTGTGCCGACCCCCACCAGGCGGTGGCCCAGGCCATGCGCATCAAGCCCACGGTCATCCTTCAGGACCTGATCATGCCGGGCCTGGATGGCTTGACCCTGGTGCGTGAGTACCGCAACAACCCGGCGACCCAGGACATTCCGATCATCGTGCTCTCCACCAAGGAAGACCCTCTGGTCAAGAGTGCGGCGTTTGCGGCCGGGGCCAATGATTACCTGGTCAAGCTGCCGGACACCATCGAACTGGTGGCGCGCATTCGCTACCACTCGCGTTCCTACCTGACCCTGCTGCAGCGCGACGAGGCCTACCGCGCCCTGCGCGTCAGCCAGCAGCAGCTGCTGGATTCAAACCTGATGCTGCAGCGGCTGATGAACTCCGATGGCCTGACCGGGCTGTCCAACCGCCGGCACTTCGACGAATACCTGGAACTGGAGTGGCGCCGGGCCATGCGCGAGCAGCAACAACTGTCGCTGCTGATGATCGACGTGGACTACTTCAAGGCCTTCAACGACAGCTTCGGCCACCTGGCCGGTGACGAGGCGCTGCGCCAGGTGGCCGAGTCGATCCGCGGCTCGTGCTCGCGGCCCAGTGACCTGCCCGCGCGTTACGGCGGCGAGGAATTCGCCCTGGTGCTGCCCAACACCTCGCCTGGCGGGGCACGGCTGGTGGCCGAAAAGCTGCGCCAGACCGTGCATGGCCTGGGGATCCCGCACACTGCACCGGCGGCTGATGCGTTTCTGACCGTGAGCATTGGCCTGGCCACCCAGACCCCGAGTATCGGCAGCCATTGCCGGCAACTGATCTCGGCGGCCGACAAGGGCCTGTACCTGGCCAAGAATGGCGGGCGCAACCAGGTCGGCATTGCCTGACGCGCCGATAACAGCACCGGCCCTCGTGGTAGCTCATGTACAGGCTACCGCCCGGCGGGTCTGCCGCCCTGCGGCGGACTCGGTTATACTCGCAGGCTTTTCACCGAATTCGTGCGAGTAGCCAGCCCATGGAAATCCAACCGATCCTGAACACCATCAAGGACCTCACCGAGCGTTCCCAGTCAATTCGGGGGTATCTTTGACTACGATCAAAAGCATGACCGCCTGATCGAAGTCAACCGCGAGCTGGAAGACCCCAACGTCTGGAACAAGCCCGAGTACGCGCAGGCCCTGGGCCGCGAGCGTGCCATGCTGGCACAGGTGGTCGAGACCCTGGACAAGCTGTCCAACGGCCTGGGCGACTGCCAGGACTTGCTCGACATGGCTGTCGAGGAAAATGACGAAGGCGCCGTCGGCGACGTCGTGACCGAGCTGGAGGGCCTGGAAGAAAACCTGGCTCAGCTTGAGTTCCGTCGCATGTTCAGCGGCGAAATGGACATGAACAACGCCTACCTGGATATCCAGGCCGGCTCTGGCGGTACCGAGGCGCAGGACTGGGCCAACATCCTGCTGCGCATGTACCTGCGCTGGGCCGACAAGCGTGGTTTCGACGCCACCATCATCGAACTGTCCGAAGGTGAAGTAGCCGGTATCAAGGGCGCCACCGTGCACATCAAGGGCGAGTACGCCTTTGGCTGGCTGCGCACCGAAATCGGCGTGCACCGCCTGGTGCGCAAGAGCCCGTTCGACTCCGGCGCCCGTCGCCACACCTCGTTCTCGGCGGTGTTCGTTTCGCCAGAAATCGACGACAAGGTCGAAATCGAGATCAATCCGTCCGACCTGCGCATCGACACCTACCGTTCCTCCGGTGCCGGTGGCCAGCACGTCAACACCACCGACTCGGCCGTACGTATCACCCACGTACCGACCAACACCGTGGTGGCGTGCCAGAACGAACGTTCGCAGCACGCCAACAAGGACACCGCCATGAAAATGCTGCGGGCCAAGTTGTACGAGCTGGAAATGCAAAAGCGCAACGCCGCCTCGCAGGCGTTGGAAGACAGCAAGTCGGACATCGGCTGGGGCCACCAGATCCGCTCCTACGTGCTGGATGACTCGCGTATCAAGGACCTGCGTACCGGCGTGGAACGCAGCGACTGCCAGAAGGTGCTGGACGGCGACCTCGACCAGTACCTGGAAGCAAGCCTGAAGCAGGGCCTGTAAGCCGTACTCCACCGCCGCGCCATCGGCTAACCGCCGCTGGCGCGTGCCCTGCCCGAAAAGGGCAACGAATACCTGATGGAAAAAATGACCAGATGAGCGACCTCAAGACCGAATCGCAAGACCTGCAACAGGAAGAGAATGCCCTGATCGCCCTGCGCAAGGAAAAACTTGCCGCCGAGCGTGCCAAGGGCAATGCCTTCCCCAATGACTTCCGTCGCGACAGCTACTGCAACGACCTGCAGAAGCAGTACGCGGACAAGACCAAGGAAGAGCTGGAAGCAGCCGCGATTCCGGTCAAGGTGGCGGGCCGCATCATGCTCAACCGTGGCTCGTTCATGGTGATCCAGGACATGACCGGCCGCATTCAGGTCTACGTCAACCGCAAGACCCTGCCGGAAGAAACCCTGGCCGCAGTCAAAACCTGGGACCTGGGCGACATCATCAGCGCCGAAGGCACCCTGGCCCGCTCTGGCAAAGGCGACCTGTACGTCGAAATGACCAACGTGCGCCTGCTGACCAAGTCGCTGCGCCCGCTGCCCGACAAGCACCACGGCCTGACCGATACCGAGCAGCGCTACCGCCAGCGCTACGTCGACCTGATGGTCAACGAAGAAACCCGCCACACCTTCCGTGTGCGCTCGCAGGTGATCTCGCACATTCGCAAGTTCCTCATCGAGCGTGACTTCCTCGAAGTCGAAACGCCCATGCTGCAAACCATCCCGGGTGGTGCTGCGGCCAAGCCTTTCGAAACCCACCACAATGCCCTGGACATGGCCATGTTCCTGCGCATTGCACCGGAGCTGTACCTCAAGCGGCTTGTCGTGGGCGGGTTCGAGAAGGTGTTCGAGATCAATCGCAACTTCCGTAACGAAGGTGTTTCGACCCGGCACAACCCGGAATTCACCATGCTCGAGTTCTACCAGGCCTACGCCGACTACCGCGACAACATGGACCTCACCGAGGAACTGTTCCGCGAGCTGGCGCAGCTGGTTCTGGGCAGCACCGACGTGCCGTACGGCGACAAGGTGTTCCACTTCGGCGAGCCGTTCGCCCGCCTGTCGGTGTTCGACTCGATCCTCAAGTACAACCCGGAGCTGACCGCCGCCGACCTGCAGGACGTCGACCGCGCCCGTGACATCGCCAAGAAGGCCGGTGCCAAGGTGCTGGGCCACGAAGGCCTGGGCAAGCTGCAGGTGATGATTTTCGAAGAGCTGGTCGAGCACAAGCTGGAGCAGCCCCACTTCATCACCGAGTACCCGTTCGAGGTGTCGCCGCTGGCCCGTCGCAACGACGACAACCCGGCCGTGACCGACCGTTTCGAGCTGTTCATCGGTGGCCGCGAAATCGCCAACGCCTATTCCGAGCTCAACGATGCCGAAGACCAGGCCGAGCGCTTCCTGGCCCAGGTGGCCGAGAAAGACGCCGGTGACGACGAAGCCATGCACTACGACGCCGACTTCGTTCGCGCGCTGGAGTACGGCATGCCGCCGACCGCGGGCGAAGGCATTGGTATCGACCGCCTGGTGATGCTGCTGACCAACTCGCCGTCGATCCGCGATGTGATCCTGTTCCCGCACATGCGCCCGCAGGCCTGAGTGAGCTGAACGAGCCGCCTTTTCAGGCGGCTTTTCTTTGCGAGCGGCAAGCCATAAGCGGCAAGCTACAAGAAACGGCAGTCCGCGTGCATTCCGCTTTTTCTGGTGGCTTGCCGCTTGTAGCTTGCCGCTTCTTCCGTGAGGTCCCCTATGACACCCGCCACCCCTCACCAGGGCGCCGCCGGCATCGCCACCGCCGTCGCCGAAAGCGTGCAATACCAAGGCCGCAAAGCTGCCCGCCAAGGCAGCGAACAGCGTCGCCAGCAGATTCTCGATGCCGCCATGCGCATCGTCGTGCGCGATGGCGTTCGCGGCGTGCGTCACCGGGCGGTGGCTGCCGAGGCCGGTGTGCCTTTGTCGGCCACCACCTACTATTTCAAGGACATCGAGGACCTGCTCACCGATACCTTCGCCCAGTACGTCGAACGCAGCGCCGCCTACATGGCCAAACTGTGGGCCAACACCGAAGTTGTGCTGCGCCAGCTGCTGGCCCAAGGGGATGGCAGCCCGCAGGCGCGGGCACGGCTGGCTGACGAAGTGGCACGCATGACCGCCGACTACGTGCAGCGCCAACTGCTGAACCGCCGCGACTTCCTGATGGCCGAACAGGCGTTCCGCCAAGAGGCGCTGCTGTGCCCGCGCCTGGCGGAACTGGTCTGTGCGCACGAGCAGATCCTGCTGCACGGCACCCGTCAATTGCTGCAGGTGGTCGGCTCGCGGCAACCGGAACAGGACGCCCAAATGTTGACGGCGATTATCGAGCAGATGGAATATCAGGGCCTGCTCAAGGATGCCAATGCGCAAGCCGATGGGCAGATGCTCGCTATGCTTACCCGATACCTGCAACTGGTGCTGGCATCGGCCTGAGCGAGACCGACTTTTCAAGGAGAACCTGATGAAAGCCTGGCGTGTGGTGTTGTTGACTTTGTCATTCCTGCTGCTGGGCGGTTGTCTGGTGACCTTCCATGAGCCATTGTCCAGCAATCAGGCCGCGCCCAAGGCCTTGCTCGGCAAGTGGAGCAGCAAGGACGCCTGGGGTGAGCCGTTGAAGCTCACCATCACCCGCAGCAGTGGCAATGCCTACAAGGCGGTCGCCACGGCCAAAGGCAAGGCACCGGAAGCCTACATGTTCACGGTGTCGCGCCACGGTAACCGCTGGTACCTGTCGGCCGGTGTGCCCAAGCGCCTGGGCGGCAATTTCCTGATTGGCGGCTTCGATATCGTCGATGGCAAGGAACTGGTGCTGTACAACCTGGATGTCGAGCAGGTGCAGCAGGCAGTGGACAAACAGGAACTGACCGGGCGCAGTACCGAGGTGCCGGAAGGCAACGGCGATGGTGTGTTGATCGATAGCCCGTCGGCGCGGGTGCTGGCGTACCTGGACGACCCGGCCAACTCGGACCTGTTCGTTGAAGTGGCCCGGTTCCAGCG
The DNA here is from genome assembly GCF_947311875.1 of Pseudomonas sp. PARCl1. Classification (NCBI taxonomy): domain Bacteria; kingdom Pseudomonadati; phylum Pseudomonadota; class Gammaproteobacteria; order Pseudomonadales; family Pseudomonadaceae; genus Pseudomonas; species Pseudomonas sp. PARCl1. The sequence goes on along the minus strand of NZ_CAMZMX010000012.1, from coordinate 51,200 downwards.
GTCCGGCAAATGACCGTGCTGGCTTCATCGCCGGCAAGCCAGCTCCCACAGGTACAGCACAGGGCTCCAAGGCAGTGATAAACCTGTGGGAGCTGGCTTGCCGGCGATGAGACCGGTACAGGTTTTCTGTACTAGAAAGGAGTCCCCGGTGGACGAATACCAGCAGACCATCCGCGCCCTGTCCGACCGCATCGTCGCGGCGCAAACACCGATTCGGGTGCTGGATGCGGTGAAGTGGGACGACAGCATTCGGCAGGGCTTCCTGCAAGGCAAGGGCAAGGAGCCGCCAGCGGTCGACCGCGCCTATTACCAGTCGCGGCCCCTGTCGTTCGACTCCAGCGCCGTCAAGGCCGAGTTTCAGGGGATCGAGCGCGACATCATTCGCCAGCTAGGCCAGTTCAACCCCGTTGGGCAGATCATGAAGCGCATGTGTCGCGAGTACCGCATGGTAGTGCGCATGCTCGAAGCCCGTGGCACCGAGGAGTTCGGCCTGATCTCCCAGGAGTTGTATGGCGCCGCTTCCGACGCCTTTCATGCCGGTGACCCGACCTTGGCCGACCTCGGCCTGATGCTGTCGGACTACCTGAACAACATCGATGGCCGCGGCGACCTGAAGGACGAACCGAAGAACCTGACCGCCAAAGAGGCTGTCGATACCCTACAGCGGCGCCTGAACACGGTGTTCGGTGAAGCCGAAGGCACCATCCGTGTGTTCGAGTCCGACGGCATTGTCGCTGACGCCGCCGCCGGTGCCGACTACATCAAAGTGCGCGCCGATGCCATGTTCAATGCCCGTGACGTGCGGGCGCTGGAAGTGCACGAAGGGCTGGTGCACGTCGGCACCACGCTCAATGGCCTGAACCAGCCGATCTGCACCTTCCTGGCCAAGGGCCCGCCCTCGTCGACGGTGACCCAGGAAGGCCTGGCCATCCTCATGGAGGTGATTGCCTTTGCCTCCTACCCCAGCCGCCTGCGCAAGCTCACCAACCGCACCCGTGCCATCCACATGGTCGAGGAGGGCGCCGACTTCATGCAGGTGTACGGCTTCTTCCGCGAGCAGGGCTTCGAGATGGGGCAAAGCTACAGCAACGCCAGCCGGGTATTCCGCGGCTCGGTGCCCAACGGCCTGCCATTTACCAAGGACTTGTCCTACCTCAAGGGCTTCATCATGGTTTACAACTACATTCAGTTGGCTGTGAAGAAGGGCAAGCTCGAGCAGATACCGCTGCTGTTCTGTGGCAAGACCACCCTGGAAGACATGCGCACTTTGCGTCAACTGGTCGAGGAGGGGCTGGTCGAGCCGCCCAAGTACTTGCCCGAACAGTTCCGTGACCTCAACGCGCTGTCGGCCTGGATGTGCTTCTCCAACTTCCTCAACCACCTGAGCCTGGATCGCATTGAAGCCGACTACGCGAATATTCTCTAAGTCCTGCCGCCCGCTGCTGCTGGGGCTGGTGCTGCTGGCCCTGGGCGGCTGCAGCAGCCTGCTGTTCTACCCCGAGCGCGGGCAGGCGTTCACCCCTGAACGGGCCAAGCTGGCGTACCGTGATGTCACCCTGACCACTGCCGATGGCGTTCGTCTGAACGGCTGGTGGCTGCCGGCCAAGCCGGGTGTGGAGGTCAAGGGTACGGTGCTGCACCTGCACGGCAACGGCGGCAACCTGCCCGGGCACCTGGGTGGTAGCTACTGGCTGCCGGAGCAGGGTTATCAGGTGCTGATGGTCGACTACCGCGGCTATGGCCTGTCTGAGGGCAAACCGAGCCTGCCAGAGGTATACCAGGACATCGCCGCGGCCATGGCCTGGCTGGACCAGGCGCCCGAGGCCAAGGGCAAGCCGCTGGTCTTGCTGGGGCAGAGCCTGGGCGGCGCCATGGCGATTCATTACCTGGCAGGCCACCCGGAGCAGCGCCAGCGCTTCGCTGCCCTGGTTTTCGACGGGGTGCCGGCCAGCTACCGGGCGGTGGGGCGCTATGCCCTCAGTACCTCGTGGATGACCTGGCCATTGCAGGTGCCACTGTCGTGGCTGGTGCCCGACGGCGACAGCGCGATCCGCTCGATCGAGCAACTGCGCAGCCCACCCAAGCTGTTCTTCCAGAGCATCGATGACGACCTGGTGCCGCTGGAAAACGGTATCCGCCTGTATCAGCACGCGCCACCGCCGCGGGTGCTGCAACTGACCCGAGGTGGCCATGTGCAGACCTTCGCCGACCCTACTTGGCGCCAGGTGATGTTGCGCTTCCTCGACGACCCTAGTCATTTCAACGGCCTGCGGCGGCTCGCCGAAGTGCCAGATTACCCTGACGAGAAGAACAGCCAATGAGTGAAGAACGCAACGCCATCCCGCTGATCCTGACGGGTGTGGGCAGCATCATCGTAACGGTGGGCGCCTTGTGGTACTACGGCTACCTGCATTTCGCCAAACCCGAGGATGCCCTGTTGCTGCAGGATTACACCATGCTCAAGACCGTCCCCGGCGAGGATTACAAGGTTTCGCTGGACCCGGCACCGCAAGTGGCGCAGTGCGTGGACGGGGTATTGGTGCTGTTCGATACCCAGCAGAAAGGCCTGACGGGCGTGCTGGTGGACAACCGCAAGCGTGCAGTGCGCTGCATGGGTGAGGAAACGCCGCAGCGGGTACAGTGAGCGGCAGCGAAGCAAAAAAAAGCCCCGCGTCGATCGCGGGGCTTTCTCTGTCAGCCAGCCAGTATTACTGCTTGGCCTGGCTCATGGAGCGTGGCTGCACCGGCTGGTTGTCGTTGGAGATGGTCACCTCCACACGACGGTTCTGTGCACGCCCGGAATTGCTGGAGTTGTCCGCAACCGGGTACTCCTTGCCGTAGCCTTGGGCCACGATGCGCGCTGGGTCTACGCCGGCGCGCACCAGGGCCATGCGTACGCTGTTGGCGCGGCGCTCGGACAGGCTCTGGTTGTAGCTGGCCGAGCCGACGCTGTCGGTGTAGCCCTCTACGATCACCTTGCGCTCAGGGTTTTCCTGAAGGAACTGGGCCAGTTTGGTGATGTTCGGGTAGGCGTTGCTTTTCAGCTCGGCCTTGTTGAAGTCGAACAGCACGTCACCGAAGGTCACCAGCGTACCGCGGTCGGTCTGCTTGGCGTTCAGGCTGTTCTGCAGCTTGGCGATCTGGGCATCGCGGGCATCCAGCTTGGCCTGGGCACGTTGGGCGGCTGCGTTCTTCAGCTCACCCTCGGCAGTCCGCAGGGCAATGGTCTGCTTGGCCACTTCGACGCGCTGGTTGGTCAGGTAGGCCAGCTGGTCGACTTTCTTCTCGTCTTCACGGTCCATGTAGGCCTTGTCGGCCTTGTTCAGCCAATCCTGGGCATCCTTGGTTTCCAGCGCGGCGACTTTGCTCGCCTGTGGATCGCTCTGCAGGGCCGAGAAGTTGGTGCGGGCGGCTTCCAGGTTGGCGTTAGGGTCGTGCGAGCACGCAGCAAGACCGACGCTCAGGGCCAGCAGGGCGGGAATCATGACGTAATTGCGCATAGTGTTCATCCTTTGATCGTGTGCGAAGGCTAAGGTTGGCGGGGCAGGGCTCACTGAGCGCTGCGCAGGCCTTCCTCACGTACGTCCTGAACGCCCTGGCGGGCATCCTGCACGGCCTTCTGAGCCTTGGCCGCCTGGGCCTTGCGTTCAGCCAGGCGTGCGTCCCATTCGGCCTGTTCGGCCAGGCGCTTGGCTTCGTCGTACTTCTTGTCGTGCATGGCGATTTCAGCCTGCTTGAACTTGTCTTGCGCGGCTTTCATTTCCACGGCCGCGAACTCGGTGCCGCCAGCGCTGACAGCGGAATTCACGGCGGACTGGGTAACCGCATATTGCTCGGTAGGCGGGTTGCCCGCACAGCCGGCCAGGACCAGGCTACTGCCCAGGGCCAGCGCGGCCAGCTTGAACCCGCGCACATGAGTGGATGACGGTTTGCTAGTGCGGGTTTTCATGGTGGTCAGCTCCATTGGATCACTCCTGATAACGATGTCCGTAGCAGTCCATCGCTCATTCCCTGACAAGTCCGCGCGCTTGGAATCAACGGTGCACAACGGCAGGTGTGCAGGGTTTTAGCGTGATGGCTATTAGCTGTGACTGAGTGTTTTTTTGGATAGTTCCGAAAAATTTCTGACTCGGTGGAGGGTTTTTGCCGAGTGCCCGAGACAATTGCAGCGGGTGGGGGGGCGCGGTGACGTGTTCGTCACGGCGCATGTAGTGCCTGAAATCAGGCGCCGCGCGCGCGGCGCTCGATCACACAAGGCTGCGCAAGGCCTACGCCCCTGCGTCCTCGCTGTCGCCGGTGGTAAGGCTGTGCAGATGCTGCTTCGACAGCGACAAAAACCGCGGTGTCGGCCCCACATCTTCATACATCGGGTCACCTTCTTCATCGGTGGCGATGACCTGGCGACCGGGCACATAGGGAAAACTGGCTTCCACTTCTTCAAGCGCGGCCGCGACCAGTTCGCCGAGCAGTTCCTCGGCGGTACGTTTGGGGTACATGTCGATCAGCGCGGCCAGGCGCGCTTCGGACTCCAGGTCCAGATGCAGGACATGGCCGGTACGGCTCAAGGTGCCGGCGGCATTCTGTTCCCAGTGCTGGGCGAGTTCACGGATTTTCATGATGACCTCTGGTTACGCCTCGAAGGCTGCATGGCATGGGAGTGCTCAACCTCCACTTTAGTTTGCTTTGGCCGATCCCTGCTTGCCATCGCTGCTTGGCTGGGGGCACTCTTGGGTGAATGTCACCGCCCCAATGTGGGAGCGGGCATGCCCGCGAACACCGGCGCAGCCGGTGCCAGCCACCGCGTTGGATTTTTCGCGGGCATGCCCGCCCCCACAGGAAGGGCGTGGAGCCTGGAAGGGATGCAACGGAGAGAGGGGCCAATGACCGATATCGATGTGCGCTTGCGTGAAGATGTGCATGTGTTGGGTGAACTGCTGGGCGAGACCATCCGCCAACAGCATGGCGATGCATTCCTGCAGAAGATCGAAGCCATTCGCCACAGCGCCAAGGCCGACCGTCGCGGCCCCGGGGAGCAACTGAGTTCGACCCTGGCAGACCTTGCCGAGGAAGACCTGCTACCCGTGGCCAGGGCCTTCAACCAGTTTCTCAACCTGGCCAACATGGCCGAGCAGTACCAGTTGATCCGCCGACGCGATGCCGACCAGCCCGAGCCGTTCGAAGCGCGGGTGCTGCCCGAGTTGCTGGCGCGGCTGAAGCAGGCCGGGCACAGCAATGATGCCCTGGCCCGGCAGCTGGCGAAGCTGGATATCCAGCTGGTGCTCACCGCGCACCCCACCGAAGTGGCGCGGCGCACGCTGATTCAAAAGTACGATGCCATCGCCGGCCAACTGGCTGCCCAGGACCACCGCGACCTGACCCCGGCAGAGCGCGAGCACGTGCGCGAACGCCTGCGCCGGTTGATCGCCGAGGCCTGGCACACCGAGGAAATCCGACGCACCCGGCCGACCCCGGTCGACGAGGCCAAGTGGGGCTTCGCCGTGATCGAGCATTCGTTATGGCACGCTATCCCCAGCCACCTGCGCAAGGTCGACAAGGCCTTGTTGGACGCTACCGGGCTGCGCCTGCCGCTGGAGGCCGCCCCTATCCGCTTTGCCTCGTGGATGGGCGGGGACCGCGACGGCAACCCCAACGTGACCGCCGTGGTGACCCGCGAGGTGCTGCTGCTGGCCCGCTGGATGGCTGCCGACCTGTTCCTGCGCGACATCGATGCGTTGGCCGCCGAGTTGTCCATGCAGCAGGCTAACGCCGCCCTGCGCCAGCAGGCCGGCGACAGCGCTGAACCCTACCGGGCGGTGCTCAAGCAGTTGCGCGAGCGCTTGCGTGCAACGCGTGCCTGGGCGCACTCGGCGTTGAACAGCAGCCAGCCGCCCAGCGCCGAGGTGCTGGTCGACAATCGTGACCTGATTGCCCCACTGGAACTGTGCTACCAGTCCCTGCATGAGTGCGGCATGGGCGTTATCGCCGAGGGGCCGCTGCTGGACTGCTTGCGCCGCGCGGTCACATTCGGCCTGTTCCTTGGCCGGCTCGACGTGCGCCAGGACGCGGCCCGGCACCGTGACGCCCTGACCGAAATCACCGATTACCTGGGCCTGGGCCGCTATGCCGACTGGGATGAAGAGCAGCGCATCGAATTCCTCCAAGCCGAGCTGAAAAACCGCCGGCCGCTGCTGCCGGCACACTTCAAGCCGCAGGCGGATACGGCCGAGGTGCTGGCCACCTGCCGCGTAGTGGCGGGTGCACCTGCTGCCTCGTTGGGCTCTTACGTCATCTCCATGGCCGGGGCTGCCTCGGATGTGTTGGCGGTACAACTGCTGCTCAAGGAAGCTGGCCTGACCCGGCCGATGCGCGTGGTGCCATTGTTCGAAACCCTCGCCGACCTGGACAACGCCGGGCCGGTGATGCAGCGCCTGCTGGGCCTGCCAGGTTACCGTGCAGGGCTGCGCGGCCCGCAGGAGGTCATGATCGGCTACTCCGACTCCGCCAAGGACGCCGGGACCACGGCAGCGGCCTGGGCGCAGTACCGTGCCCAGGAAAACCTGGTGCGTATCTGTGCCGAGCATCAGGTCGAACTGCTGCTGTTCCATGGCCGCGGCGGCACTGTGGGCCGTGGCGGTGGGCCTGCCCATGCGGCGATTCTGTCGCAGCCACCGGGCTCGGTGGCCGGGCGTTTCCGTACCACCGAGCAGGGCGAGATGATCCGCTTCAAGTTCGGTTTACCGGGCATTGCCGAGCAAAATCTCAACCTGTACCTGGCTGCCGTACTCGAAGCCACGCTGTTGCCACCGCCGCCGCCGCAGCCGGCCTGGCGCGAAGTCATGGACCAGCTGGCCGCCGATGGCGTCAAGGCGTACCGCAGTGTGGTGCGGGACAACCCGGACTTCGTCGAGTATTTCCGCCAGTCGACGCCGGAACAGGAACTGGGGCGCCTGCCACTGGGCAGCCGCCCGGCGAAACGCCGCGCCGGTGGCATCGAAAGCCTGCGGGCCATCCCATGGATCTTCGGCTGGACCCAGACGCGGCTGATGCTGCCGGCCTGGTTGGGCTGGGAAACCGCGCTGAGCAATGCCTTGGCGCGTGGCCAAGGCGAACTGCTGGCGCAGATGCGCGAACACTGGCCGTTCTTCCGCACCCGCATCGACATGCTGGAAATGGTACTGGCCAAGGCGGATGCGCAAATTGCCGAGGCCTACGACGAACGTCTGGTGCAACCGCAGTTGCTGCCTTTGGGGGCGCACCTGCGCGACCTATTGTCGCAGTCGTGCCAGATAGTGCTTGGCCTTACCGGGCAGCCGGTGCTACTCGCGCACAGCCCCGAGACACTGGAATTCATCAGCTTGCGTAACACCTACCTGGACCCGCTGCACCGCCTGCAGGCCGAATTGCTGGCGCGCTCGCGCAGCCGCGAAGCCGCTCTGGACAGCCCATTGGAGCAGGCCTTGCTGGTAACGGTGGCGGGCATTGCCGCCGGCTTGCGCAACACCGGTTGAGCGCAGTGCCGGGTGCGGCAGTCGGCATGCCATGACGGCTGTACGGCAGCAGCGAAAGGGTGGTTGCGCCGGGCGCAACCACCTGCCTGCTTGGTCGCAAGTGGCGCATTCCTGCAACTTTGGGACGCTTGTCTGGCTGCCGGGCGCTGTGTATCTTGAGCAGCCCTCTGACCTAATTATGGTCATACCCGATTTTCCGGACTTGGCCCTGGTCGCCGAATCCATTGAAGTTCATAAAAAAATTTGAGGAGCACAAGATGCGCGTTATTCTGCTGGGAGCTCCCGGGGCCGGTAAAGGTACTCAGGCAAAGTTCATCACCGAAAAGTTCGGTATCCCCCAAATTTCCACCGGTGACATGCTGCGTGCTGCCGTCAAGGCCGGCACCCCGCTGGGCCTGGAACTGAAGAAAGTCATGGATGCCGGCCAGCTGGTGTCCGACGAGCTGATCATCAGCCTGGTCAAGGAGCGCATCGCCCAGCCGGATTGCGCCAACGGCTGCCTGTTCGACGGCTTCCCACGGACCATTCCACAGGCCGAAGCCATGGTTGCGGCCGGTGTCGATATCGACGCCGTGGTTGAAATTGCCGTCGACGATGAAGAAATCGTGGGTCGCATGGCAGGTCGCCGTGTGCACCTGGCCTCGGGCCGTACCTACCACATTCAGTACAACCCGCCGAAAGTGGAAGGCAAGGACGACGTCACTGGCGAAGACCTGATCCAGCGCGACGACGACAAGGAAGAAACCGTTCGCCATCGCCTGTCGGTCTACCACAGCCAGACCAAGCCGCTGGTGGACTTCTACCAGAAGCTGTCGGCGGCCAATGCTGGCAAGCCGAAGTACAGCCACATCGAAGGCGTAGGCTCGGTTGAAGCCATCACTGCCAAGGTCCTGGCAGCTCTGAGCTGATCCAGCACCTGGCGCACGGTCCGCTTTTTGTGGGGGCGGCCTTGCGTCGCGAAAGGGCTGCACAGCAGCCCCATCAATTTTTTGCCACGTCGCTGACACCCTGGGGCCGCTTTGCGGCCCTTTCGCGACGCAAAGCCGCTCCCACAGGGGCCATACAGCGGCCCCTTGGGGACACAGCGGCGCAGCTGCTCTATAATGCCGCACTTTTTCTTCGCACCTGGATACCCGTTCGATGACCACCCTGTTGGCCCTGGATACCGCCACCGAAGCCTGTTCCGTTGCGCTGCTGCATGACGGCAAGGTAACCAGCCATTACGAGGTGATCCCGCGCATGCATGCCCAGAAGCTGCTGCCGATGATCAAGCAGTTGCTGGCCGATTCCGGTGTGGCACTGAATGCGCTCGATGCCATCGCCTTTGGCCGGGGCCCGGGTGCGTTCACCGGTGTGCGTATCGCCATCGGTGTGGTCCAAGGACTGGCGTTCGCCCTCGAGCGCCCGGTGCTGCCGGTCTCCAACCTTGCCGCGCTGGCCCAGGGCGCGTTGCGCAAACAGGGCGTGCAGCAGGTCGCCGCGGCCATCGATGCGCGTATGGACGAGGTGTACTGGGGGTGCTACCAGGCCACGGCAGGGGAAATGCGCCTGGTCGGCAGGGAGGCCGTGTTGCCGCCCGAGCAGGTGGCGCTGCCGTTAGAGAGCACCGGTGCCTGGTTCGGTGCCGGCACGGGTTGGGGTTATGCCGAACGCCTGGCAGTGAAAGTCGCGGCCAGCGATGCCCAGGCCCTGCCCAGCGCTGTGGACGTACTGGCCCTGGCCGGTTTTGCCTGGGCGCGTGGCGAGGCAGTTACCGCCGAACAGGCGCAGCCGGTGTATCTGCGCGACAATGTAGCTACCCCGAAGCAGCAATAGCTGCTGTCCGTCGGTTATTGCCGATCACACTAAAACCTTTTTCGCATTCTGTGGTCGAGTTATCAATGAAGCATTAGCGACGGAGCTCTGATGCTGCTAAATTGCCATCATTGATCCCGAGTGCTCATGCCATGCGTATCGACGGTTTCTCATCGCAGTACCCGATCAAGCGCACGCCGCGCAAGGCAGCGGTGCGTGAGGATGCGGTCGATGATGCTGAGGTCGTCGATGACCTTGAAGCCGCGCCACCCGAGCCTGCCGCGCGCCGCCATGGCGCTGGCCTGCCAGCCCGCCAGCAGGACATGGTATTCCCTCGCGCCCGTGACCGGCGTACCGCCAATGCCTTGGCCAGTTACCTGAGCACCGCCGGTTTTACCGACTGGGACATGGAAGTACTAGGGCTCGACCTGTACATTTGATGGATGAGTCCATCAGCACTGCCTTACTTTCTCGGTTGCCCGTCATGGAGTGAAAACGCCTGGCGCGACTACCTGTACCCCGCCGACGCCAGCAGCGGCCAGATGCTGGGGTTCTACAGCCAGGTGTTCAACGCGGTCGAGGGCAACACCACCTTCTACGCCCGGCCTGCTCCTGGCACCCTTGCCCGCTGGGCACAGGTAATGCCCGCGCATTTCCGGTTCACGGCCAAGTTCCCCCGCGACATCAGCCACGCCGGTGACCTGCGCCACCAGCTGGAGCCTGCCTTCGATTTCACCCGGTTGATGGCGCCATTGGGCAGGCGAGTGTCCCCCTACTGGTTGCAATTGCCGGCCCAGTTCGGCCCTGCGCGTCTGGGCGAGCTGCGCCATTTTCTGGATGAGCTGGCGGTGCCCGTGGCAGTTGAAGTGCGTAACCAGGCGTTTTTCGCCAAGGGTGAAGAAGAGCGCATGCTCAACCGGGTGCTGCACGAGCGGGGCGTAGAGCGTATTTGCCTGGACCCGCGCGCGCTGTTCAGCTGCACTTCGCGTGACCCTGCCGTGCTGCATGCGCAGTCGAAAAAGCCCAAGGTGCCGCCGCGCCCGGCCGCCTTTACCCAACACCCGCAGGTACGCTTCATCGGCCACCCGGAACTGCAAGCCAACGACGTGTTTCTCACCCCGTGGGTAGGCAAGGTGGCCAGCTGGATCGAAGAAGGCCGCAGCCCCTATATCTTCCTGCATACCTCGGACAACCGCCTGGCGGCGGCACTTGCCCGGCATTTTCACCAGCGCCTGATGCTGCGTTTGCCGGGCCTTGCCGCGCTGCCGGAATTGCCGCGCGCACCCGAGGTCGAACAGCTGGGGCTACTGTGACCCTTCCCTGACTGCCGGAGGTTCTACCATGGATGTGCAAACCCTGCGAGCCGAAGCCTTCAAGGCCTTGCACCAGCGTGACGGTGCATTCGTCATCCCCAACCCGTGGGATGCCGGGTCGGCCAGGCTGTTGGCGAGCCTGGGCTTCGAAGCGCTGGCCACTACCAGCGCCGGCCTGGCCTTCAGCCTGGGCCGCCCGGATGCCGAGGGGGCCCTGAGCCTGGACGACACATTGGACAACGCCGGCGAAATCGTCGACGCCACCGCGTTGCCGGTGGCCGCCGACCTGGAAAATGGCTTCGGCGACCTGCCCGAGGACTGCGCGCAGACCATTCTGCGTGCCGCCGAGGTTGGCCTGGTGGGTGGGTCTATCGAAGACGCCAGCGGCCGCCATGATGCGCCCATTTATGATATCGGCCTGGCGGTGGAGCGTGTACGCGCCGCAGTGCAGGCTGCCCGGAGCCTGCCGTTTCCGTTCACCCTGTGCGCCCGTGCAGAAAACCTGCTGCACGGGCGCATGGACCTGGACGACACCATCCTGCGCCTTCAGGCCTACGCCGAAGCGGGGGCCGATGTGCTGTATGCGCCTGGCCTGCGAACGGTGGAGGAAGTACGCGCGGTGGTGCAGGCCGTGGCCCCGCGGCCGGTGAACGTGCTGATGGGCATGGCCGGCGTGGCGTTGAGCGTCAACCAGTTGCAGGACCTTGGCGTGCGCCGCATCAGCCTTGGCTCGTCGCTGGCCCGCGCGGCCCTGGGTGCGTTGCAGCGGGCCGCACTGGAAGTCCATGACCAGGGCACCTTCGGCTACGCTGACCAGGCTTTGCCGTTCGCTCAGCTCAACGACCTGTTCCGCCGTTGATGCGGGCCCTGACGCTGCTGGCCGGCCTGCTGTTTTTGGCCGTGCTTGCCTGGCAACTGGGCTGGCGCCTGCCCGCGCCGTGGAACCCCTGGGCGCCGTTGGATGTGCGCCAACCACCCAATTGGCTGACCCCCTACAAGCTGGCGCGGCTGCGGGATGACCCCGCGCTGTGCCGCCAGGCACTGGCCACCAGCCAACTGCGCTACCGGTCACAGGCCGACAGCCCGGCCTCGGCCAACTGCCCGCTGGAAAATGTGTGGCGTATCGAAGCCGGCAAGGCGCGCCTGAGCAGCAGCTTTCTGGCCAGCTGCCCACTGGCGGTGGCGTATGCACTGTTCGAACACCACGCCTTGCAGCCTGTCGCGCAGCGGGTGTTGGGCCAGCCGGTGACCCAGGTCGACCATTTGGGCAGCTTTGCCTGCCGCAACGTCTACCACCGCAAGCAGGGCCGCCTGAGCCAGCATGCGACGGCCAACGCCCTGGACATCAGCGGCTTTCGCCTGCAGGACGGTCAGCGCATCGTCCTGGCGCGTGACTGGCAGGCGGGTGGGGCCAAGGCGCAATTCCTGCGCGAGGTGCAGCAGGCTGCCTGCCAAAGCTTCAGCACTGTGTTGGGGCCCGACTACAACGCCGCGCACCACAACCACTTCCACCTGGACATGGGCCGCTGGCAGGTCTGCCGCTAAGGTCAGGCGTAGGCGCGCACGTTGTTCAGCACCACCGGGCGCGCCCAGTGGAGGTCGAATGCCAGGTCGGTCTGCTGCTTGCTCAGCGTGGCATCGTCGAACGGTTCGGCGGCGGGTGGCAACAAGTCGCTTTCCAGTTCGGCGATGGGCAGGAACAGCGGGCGTGGGCTAGGGCCCGGTCCGGGCTCGGGCAGCGGCTGACCCTGGCTCATCACCACCGGGCGCAGCCAGCTGTTGTTGATGTCGAGCTGGCGCTGCTGTTCGATCAGTTCCATGGCGCTGAAAGGCTCGGGGGCCGGCGGCAAGAGGCTGGCTTCCAGCTCGGCCTTGGGTAGAAACAGCGGCTCGGGTGGGACTACGCGGGTATCCTGCACCGGGCAGGCGCGCTGCGCGTCGATCATGGCCAGCGCGCGGGCGCCGCCGATCGGTTCGCCGCTGTCCTGGTCATACTTCACGAACGACTGGCTGATGCTGTCTACCGGCTCTTCCTGGCGCTCGGCCATGGCCCGAGCGAAAAAATCCTGCCACAGGTGGCTGACGCCCCCGAGTGCCTGGGTGTTGTGCTGACTGTAGTTGCCGACAGGCGACAAATAGGTCAAGCCGATGGGAAGAGTATCTGACATGGCAGTCGCGCGCGTTGTGCTCTGGCAGAATAGCGGGATATTGCCTGTATCGGCCGTGGCGGCCGATACCTTAACGGCGGGGTTCAATTTCTAGGTGTTGAAGATGGAAGAGCAGGGCACAGGTATCCGGGTCGAGGCGCTAACGGCCGAATTCGCAGGGCAGGCCGCTGCATGGGCCGAGCGCCTGGCGCTGCCGTTGCAGGACGATGATGCCGGATTTGCCGTGCAGGTGGGCGTTGATGGTTTGCAGATCCAGCAATTGGGCCCGCAGGCACCGGGGCCGGTGCGGGTGGACTTTGTCGAAGGCCAGGCCGCGCACCGGCGCCAGTTTGGCGGCGGCAACGGGCAGATGATCGCCAAGGCCGTGGGCATCGCCCAAGGCGTTCGACCGCAGGTGCTGGATGCCACGGCGGGGCTTGGCAAAGATGCGTTTGTGCTGGCCAGCCTGGGCTGCCAGATGACCCTGATCGAACGCCAGCCGCTGATTGCCGCGCTGCTGGAAGATGGTCTGGCGCGGGCGCGCTCGGATGACGTGGTGGGCCCGATTGTCGGGCGCATGCGCCTGCTGACCGGCAACGCCATCGAGCGTATGCGCAATTGGGAAGGCGAGGCGCCGCAAGTCATCTATCTCGACCCGATGTTCCCGCACCGCGACAAGAGCGCACTGGTGAAAAAGGAGATGCGCGTGTTCCGGCCCTTGGTGGGGGACGACCTGGATGCCCCGGCCCTGCTCGAAGCAGCCCTGGCGCTGGCCAGCCACCGGGTGGTGGTGAAGCGGCCGCGCAAGGCGCCGATCATCGACGGGCCGAAGCCGAGCCATAGCCTGGAGGGTAAGTCGAGCCGGTATGACATCTACCCGAAAAAGGCCCTGAAGCCCTGACCTGCCCCAACCGGTCCGGCTAACACGGTCATTGTAGGAGCGGCTTTAGCCGTGAACATCGGCAACGCCGGTGCCAATCACCGCGTTGCCTTCTTCGCGGGTAAACCCGCTCCTACAATGACCTATTATTTTTGCCAGTAGTCATTTGTTGACTAAGGGCGCGACCATAACGGACATTCAAACCTGACTGAGGGTAATGTTCATGTCGCCTGCTCCCTATACCCGTGAAGCTGGCCGCCAGCTTTTTTACTGTAACGGCAAGATCGCTACTGAGTTGAATGGCGACGCCCGCTGGCGTTTGCTTCAGGCTGATGGTCTGGTGCTGGCTCAGCAAAATCACCGATCCTCGGGCTTGCCCAGCATGCTGGCGGCATGCGACCAGCAGCGCTCGGTCTTGTCCATTTATGAGAGGAAACGCCAGGAGGCACAGGCTTACTCGCCCTATGGGCATCATATTCAGGGCAGCGGTTTGCCGTCGTTGCTTGCCTTCAATGGCGAGCGGCCGGACGCGATCACGGGGCGTTATCATCTGGGGAATGGCTACCGGCAGTTCAGCCCGGTCATGATGCGCTTTTGCAGCCCGGACAGTTGGAGCCCATTTGGGGCAGGTGGTTTCAATGCGTATGTGTATTGTGCGGGAGATCCCACCAACCGTACTGACCCGACCGGGCATTTCTGGGGGATTGGGACGTTCTTCAGAGGAATATTGGGCAAGAAATCCAAAGCGCCAAAGCAGGCGAAGATTGGCGTGCCAGTAACCAAAACAAATCCGACTCCAGATAACCGAATCAATAGCATAAGCCAAAAAGTTGCACCGACAGCGGATGGCATCAATCCATTCGAGCAGCTTACTGATTTGGAAATTAATCAGCAGTTGGAATTGTTGAATCAATTTGGCGCTAAACGCGAGTCGTCTCGGCAGGCAAGCAGTTCAGTACGACCAGAAAGCTCGTTAGTTGGCAGCGCCCCCACGCCAAGGCCAAAAACAACGCTGATGGAGCGAAGAAGGGCGCAGGAAAACCTCAATAGAGAGCGTGCGATTGAAAGGGATACGGACTTACTGCAAGTACTCAGCCAGATCCAAGAAGCAGGGCAGGGCACAGACGAAATCGTGGCAGAAATTGGAAGATTGCAAAAGAATATTCGCCAGTGGGTTGGGAATTGAGACGCTAGGCTGATTTTCTACCTTTCGCTGGTTGGTGCGGAAGGTAGAGATTGGAATCAAGTGCTCCGGGCCTGTAACTAGCCATGCCGTCAAGGCTCGAACGCCCGCAAGAACACCCCCACCACCTCGCGCACATGCGCCTCGGCCTCTTCGCCTGCCAATGGCCCCGCACACCCCAGCAGCAACCGGTAATCCGGGGCCCCCTTGACCAGGCAGAAGAAGTGCTCAGCTGCCCGCAGTGGGTTGTCGATGCGCAGCAGCCCACGCTCATCCGCCTCGCGCAGCAGCGCTTCCATCCCGGCCAGCACGCGCTTGGGCCCGGCTTCGTAGAAGTACTGGCCAAAGCTCGGGTCCAGGCTGCCTTGGGCCATGATCAGGCGGCTGAGCTTGACCGCTTCGTCACTGCTGATCAGCGCCTGGAAACCACGGGCGATATTCAGCAGCACGTCTTCGACCTGCGCACCGGCGGGGTACTCGAACAACAGGTCCGGCAGCTGGATCTGGCACGTGGCCATGACCGCTGAACAGAACAGCGTCTGCTTGTCGGTGAAGTGGCTGTACACGGTGAGCTTAGAAACACCTGCCGCCGCAGCGACCGCATCCATGCTGGTGTTGGCGTAGCCAAGGCTTAAGAACAGCGACTTGGCAGCTTCGAGAATCGCCTCGCGCTTGGCCAGGTCCTTGGGCCGGCCTGGGCCGATGGGTGCGTCGTTGGACATTGTGGTCTGCATGTGGTTGATCAAGCTCCCATATTACCGGCTGGAGCGGTTTCCAGCAGTGATCGTAGCCATCGTCAGGCGATTTCTTATCGACACTGGCTTCTCGGCAGCAGTTCCCTGACTTAATATACCCGCCAGTACAAATATTCGAAGTACCCTCTGCGAAAGGATTCATCATGTTGCGCCAGGCCTTGTCCATCGCGTTGCCCGCCGCCGTCGCCGTGCTTCTGGCGGCGTGCGAACAGGAAGCCGCCGCCCCCGCCGCCCCGCGCCCGGCGTTGGTGGTGCAGCCGCAGCCAGCCGAAGCGGGGGCCGCCAGTTACCCCGGTGAGGTGCGTGCGCGCTTCGAGCCGGAACTGGCGTTCCGTATTGCCGGCAAGGTCAGCAAGCGGCTGGTCGAAGAAGGGCAGCGGGTCAAGGCCGAGCAGCCGCTGGCCGAGCTGGACCCGCAGGACGTACGCCTGCAACTGGAAGCTAACCGCGCACAACTGGCCGCCGCCGAAGCCAACCTGGCACTGGTGCGCACCGAGCGTGATCGCTACCAGAAGCTGCTGGACCGGCAAATGGTCAGCCATTCTCAATATGACAATGCCGAAAACCTCTACCGTGCCGGCCTGGCCCGCCTGAAGCAGGCCAAGGCGCAGTTCGACGTGGCCGGGAACCAGGCAGCCTATGCCGTATTGCGTGCGCCCCAGGCCGGGGTGATTGCCAAGCGCCAGGTGGAAGTGGGCCAGGTGGTTGCCGCTGGGCAAACCGCCTTCACCCTCGCCGCCGATGGTGAGCGCGAGGTGGCCATCGCCCTGCCAGAGCAGCAGTTCGCCCGGGTCGCCATCGGCCAACCGGTGAGTGTGGAGCTGTGGTCGCACCCGCAGGCGCGCTTCCAGGGGCGCATCCGCGAGCTGTCACCCGCGGCCGATCCGCGCTCGCGCACCTTCGCCGCCCGCATCGCCTTCACCACGTCGGCTGCCCCGGCCGAACTGGGCCAGAGCGCCCGGGTATTCATTGCTACCGAAGGCCTGATCCCATTGTCTGTACCGCTGTCGGCGGTCACCGCCGAAGACGGCCAGGCCTATGTCTGGCGGGTGAACAAGGACAGCCGCCTGGAGCGGGCCGTGGTGCGCCTGGGTGCGTACGGCAACGATAGCGTGCCCGTGCTCGATGGGCTGGCCGCCGATGACTGGGTGGTGGCCGCCGGTGGTCATGTATTGCGTGAGGGGCAGCAGGTACGCCCCGTCGACCGCAGCAACCGCGTAGTGAACCTGACGGCCAAGGAGTAAGTCCCGATGGGTTTCAACCTTTCTGCCTGGGCGCTGCGCAACCGCCAGATCGTCCTGTTCCTGATGATCCTGCTGGCGGCCATTGGCGCCGTGTCCTACACCAAGCTGGGCCAGAGCGAAGACCCGCCGTTCACCTTCAAGGCCATGGTCATTCGTACCCTGTGGCCCGGTGCCACGGCCGAGGAAGTGTCGCGCCAGGTAACCGAGCGCATCGAGAAAAAGCTGATGGAAACCGGTGAGTACGAGCGGATTGTCTCGTTTTCCCGGCCTGGCGAATCGCAGGTCACGTTCATGGCCCGCGACTCGCTGCACTCCAAGGACATTCCCGAGCTGTGGTATCAGATCCGCAAGAAGGTCGCGGACATTCGCCATACCTTGCCGCCGGAAATCCAGGGCCCCTTCTTCAACGACGAATTCGGCACTACCTTCGGCAATATCTATGCACTGACCGGCAAGGGCTTCGATTACGCCGTGCTCAAGGACTATGCCGACCGGATCCAGATCCAGCTGCAGCGGGTCAAGGACGTGGGCAAGGTCGAGCTGATCGGCTTGCAGGACGAGAAAGTCTGGATCGAGCTGTCCAACCTGAAGCTGGCTACCCTGGGGGTGCCGCTGCAAGCGGTGCAGAATGCCCTGCGCGAACAGAATGCGGTCAGCACCGCCGGCTTCTTCGAAACCCCCAGCGAGCGCCTGCAACTGCGGGTAAGCGGTCGCTTCGACAGCGTCGAGCAGATTCGCCAGTTCCCGATTCGGGTGGGCGACCGCACCTTCCGCATTGGCGATGTCGCCGAAGTCTACCGTGGCTTCAATGACCCACCCGCACCGCGCATGCGCTTCATGGGCGAAGAGGCCATTGGCCTGGCGGTGTCGATGAAGGATGGCGGCGATATCCTGGTGCTGGGCAAGGCGCTGGAAAGCGAGTTCGAACGCCTGGCGCACAACCTGCCGGCCGGCATGGAGTTGCGCAAGGTCTCGGACCAGCCCGCGGCGGTCAAGGCCGGTGTCGGCGAGTTCGTGCAGGTGCTGGCCGAGGCGCTGGTCATCGTGCTGCTGGTCAGCTTCTTCTCCCTGGGCCTGCGGACCGGCCTGGTGGTGGCGCTGGCCATCCCCCTGGTGCTGGCCATGACCTTCGCGGCCATGCATTACTTTGGCATCGGCCTGCACAAGATTTCGCTGGGGGCGCTGGTACTGGCCCTGGGCTTGCTGGTAGACGATGCGATCATTGCCGTGGAAATGATGGCGATCAAGATGGAGCAGGGCTACGACCGCCTCAAGGCGGCCAGTTACGCCTGGAGCAGCACGGCCTTCCCGATGCTCACCGGCACCCTGATCACCGCAGCGGGCTTCTTGCCCATCGCTACGGCGGCCTCCAGCACCGGCGAATACACCCGCTCGATCTTCCAGGTGGTGACCATTGCCTTGCTGGCATCGTGGCTGGTCGCCGTGGTGTTCGTGCCTTACCTGGGCGAGCGCCTGCTGCCCGACCTGGCCCGGCTGCACGCGGCCCGTCATGGCCAGGCGCCAGACCCTTATGCCACGCCGTTCTACCAGCGTGTGCGGCGAGTTGTGGCGTGGTGTGTACGGCGCCGCAAAACGGTGATCCTGCTGACCCTCGCGGCCTTCATCGGCAGCCTCCTGCTGTTCCGCTTCGTGCCCCAGCAGTTCTTCCCGGCGTCCGGGCGCCCGGAACTGATGGTCGACCTGAAGCTGGCCGAAGGTGCATCGCTGGCCAATACCGCCGAGCGCGTCAAGCAATTGGAGGCGCTGCTCGCGCAGCAGGATGGCATCGACAACTATGTGGCCTACGTGGGCACCGGTTCGCCGCGCTTCTACCTGCCGCTGGACCAGCAACTGCCGGCCGCCAGCTTCGCCCAGTTCGTGGTACTGGCCAAGTCGATGGACGACCGCGAGCGCCTGCGCAGCTGGCTGATCGCCACGGTGGACCAGCAGTTCCCCGAGTTGCGCGCCCGGGTCACCCGCCTGGAAAACGGCCCGCCCGTGGGTTACCCGGTGCAGTTCCGCGTCACGGGCGAGCATATCGAGAAGGCGCGGGCACTGGCCCGTGAGGTGGCGGCCAAGGTACGCGAGAACCCGCATGTGGTGAATGTGCACCTGGACTGGGAGGAACCGAGCAAGGCGGTGTTTCTGAGCATCGACCAGGACCGTGCCCGTGCGCTGGGCGTGAGCACCGCGCACCTGGCGAGTTTCCTGCAAAGTTCGCTGACCGGCACCACCGCCAGCCAGTACCGCGAAGACAACGAGCTGATCGAGATACTGCTGCGCGGTACGCTGCAGGAGCGCAGCGAGCTGGGCAACCTGGGCAGCCTGGCGTTGCCGACCGACAACGGCCAGAGCGTGGCGCTGTCGCAGGTCGCGACCCTGGAGTATGGCTTCGAGGAGGGCATCATCTGGCACCGTAACCGCCTGCCGACGGTGACCGTGCGGGCAGACATCTACGACAAGGCGCAACCTGCGACACTGGTGAAGCAGATTCTGCCATCTTTGCAGGGCATCCGCGCCAAGCTGCCCGACGGTTACCTGCTGGAAGTGGGCGGCACGGTGGAAGATGCCGAGCGCGGGCAGAAATCGGTGAACGCTGGCATGCCGCTGTTCATCGTGGTGGTGTTGAGCTTGCTGATGATCCAGCTGCGCAGCTTCTCACGCACGCTGATGGTGTTCCTGACCGCGCCGTTGGGGTTGATCGGCGTGACCCTGTTCCTGCTGGTGTTCCGCCAGCCGTTCGGCTTTGTCGCCATGCTCGGCACCATTGCCCTGGCGGGGATGATCATGCGCAATTCGGTGATTCTGGTTGACCAGATCGAGCAGGACATTGCGGCAGGGATGGACCGCTGGCAAGCGATCATCGAGGCCACGGTGCGGCGCTTCCGGCCGATCGTGCTGACCGCGCTGGCCGCGGTGCTGGCCATGATCCCGCTGTCGCGTAGCGTGTTCTACGGGCCGATGGCGGTCGCGATCATGGGTGGCCTGATCGTGGCCACGGTGCTGACGTTGTTGTTCCTGCCGGCGTTGTACGCGGCCTGGTTCAGGGTAAAGCAGCGTTGAAGACCCAGGCGCGAGCGTGCAGGCAGCTGGCGCCCTGGGTGTTGAAGGCGCCGGCCCTTACCAGCTCAGGCAGCTGTTGGTGCGGCCTTTGCACGGGCCATGGCCGCTGACGGCGGCAGGTGCAATGCGGGCCTGGTCCTGAGCGACGAAAGTCTCTTTCCAGCCCAGGCGCTTGCCGTGCGGGTTACCGTTGGTGGCCTGGTAGCGCAGGCTCACCTGGTAAGCATGGCCTTCCTTGAGCGTTGCCCCATCGATCATGAAACTGAAGGTCTGGGGCAGCGCCAGTTCGCCTTGCTGCTCGATGGTCAGCACGGGCTGCAGGACGGAGCTGCCTTTGGCAGCGCCGAAGCCCTCCAGTTTTTCACTCAGGACCAATACGTAACTCGCCGAAGCGTCCGGTGTTATCCGGTCTTGGCTTTCGCAGTCGATGAAGATCTGGAAATGTGGGGTGGAGGGCATAGCGGAAACTCCTCGTCGAAAAGAGCCGCCATCCTGCACCCTGCTGTTGGCCGAGGGAGCGGGGAAAGGCGGTACAGGCAAAACGACGCAGAGGCAGCGGCCGCGCGGGTTCACGCAGACCGCTGCTGTGGCACCACGCGTTATCAGAGCGTGCCGAAGACCTTCTTGGCCAGGCTGGTAGCTGCGGCGGCCGGGTTCTGGCGAATGTTCTGCTCTTGCTTGCCGATCATCTCGAACAGGCCGTCCAGCGCCTTCTCGGTCACGTAGTTCTCGATGTTGGCGTCATCCTTGACCAGCCCCAGGCCTTTGGCCTGCGCGGCGAAGGCGTTGTACTGCTGAGCCACGCCAACCTGGTCGGTGGCCTGCTTGACGACCGGCAGGAACTTGGCCCGAATCTGCTCGCGGCTGCTCTTGTTCAGGTACTGGGTGGCGGAGTCGTCACCGCCGCTGAGAATGCCCTTGGCGTCGGTCACGCTCATGTTCTTCACGGCGTCTACCAGAATCGCCTGAGCCTGCGGCACGGCCTTTTCGGCGGCCTTGTTCATGCTGGCTTCCAGGGCTTCGACCTGTTCGCCCTTGCCGAACATCTTCATCGCTTTGGCGGCCTTGCCCAGGTTGCCCGGCAGTTCGATACGCACGTCCGGGTTGTTGCTGAAGCCGCCTGGGGTGCTGAGCTGCTTGACCGCCAGTTGCGCACCTTGGGTGAGGGCATCTTTCAGGCCGCCGGTGGCGTCCTTCTGGCTTAGGTCGCCCAGCGACAGGGCCAGCGCGCTGGCCGACAGCAGCAGGCCGGCGCACAGGGTGGTGAAGCGCAGGGAAGTGCGGATCATGAAGCGTTCCTTGTAAACAGATGAATACGGGTATCAGCGAACCTGGTCGAGCTTGACGCGCACGGGTTGCGGGTCGGAGCCGTCGAGCAGCACGCCATGGTGTTCGGTATTGATGAACAGCAGTTTGCCGTCCAGCTCGATGCGCGCGCTCAGCGCATAGCGGTGGCCGGGTTTGACCTGGCGCGGATCGTAGGTGAGGTGGAACGGCAGCGGCACGTTGCCTTTGACCGGGCCGGCCTGGCGGGCCAGGGTCACTGCCGGGGCGTCCAGCAACGACACGTCCTGCAGTTCGACGCTCAGGGTGGCGGCCGGGGGCAGGGCAATGCGCTGCAGGTAGAAGACTTCGCCATCCAGGCTGGCCTGGGCGGGCGGGGTTTGGCTGGAGCAGGCTGCGAGCAGGGATGCGCAACACAGCATAAAGAGCTTTTTCATGGAATCTCCGTTGTCCTTGGAGCCGGCTTGTGGCCAACCCCAGGGACTTTAGCGGATTTTCCCTAATCAATCATGGAGCACGACCGGGGGCGTCGCCACGTTATCGACCACCACGCGTTCGGTGCCAGACAAGGTGTGAGGGTTTACGGCGTGATGGGCGTTGTTGATGAACTGCAGTTGCCCGTTCTGCTCGATGCGCACGGCCAGCACGTAGCTGCCGCGCGGGTCGAGCTGGCTGAGGTCGCAGGCCAGTTGCAGCTTGATCGGCAGTACACCGGCGCACTGGAGGCGCAGCTCGGCCTGGCTGACGGCCGGCGCGTCGGCACGGGACACGTCGAGCAGGCTCAGTAGCACCTGGGCGGAGGCTGGCAGGTAGTTGTCGCTGGAAGAAACGATTTCGACGTCGATCGATTTGATCTGGTTCATGGTGGTGCTCCTTGAGAGGGGGAAAGCACGGCGATGCTGTCCCCTCTCAAGGCCTGGCGGCAGACAGAAAAGCTACCCTTGCACCACGTCTGAAGGCTCGTCGCGATGCAGCGCCACCTGGCGGATGGACAGGCGCAGCTCGGCCGACAGCACGCGCTTGGCCACGCCCTCGGCCAGTTCGCCGAGCTTGTCGTGGTAACCCAGCTTGCCTTGGGCATCGGCATGCAGCACGCCTTGCTGGAGCAAGGTCTGGATGAAGTGGCGGAACAGCGTCTTGTCGAAGAACTCCGGGGCGTTCAGGCCATGCAGGATCGACAGGCGCTGGGCCATTATCACACACAGGTCTTCCAGCGCTTCGGCGCTGAGGCTGTTCTGCCCGCTGTTGAGCAGCAGGGATGTGGCCATGTAGAAACGCTGCAGCGTCTGGGTGATGGTGCGGGCCAGCAGGGTCAGCAGCACGAACTGCCGCGAGCTCGGCGGCGGGCGCACATAGATGTCGTTGTCCTGGCGCAGCAGGCCTTGCTCGACCAGCGCCGCCAGCCACTGGTCGATGACGTCGTCCAATTGCTGCGGCGCCCAGCGCAGGAACAGTTCGGCCTGCAAATACGGGTACAGCGCGTGCACATACTGCCCCAACAGTTCGCGGCTCATGCGCGAGCTGCTGAGGAAGAAGCTGGCCAGCAGCGCCGGCAGGGCGAAGATGTGCAGCACGTTGTTGCGGTAGTAGGTCATCAGCACCGCATTGCCTTCGTCCAGGTACAGGATGCGGCCCAGGGCGTCCTTCTGCTCGGCGACCAGGTTCATGCCGCGCACGTGTTCGATCAGGGCCTGGCCGTCACCCTCGGGCAGGGTGATGTGCGGCGAGTAGGGCACCTGGCGCAGCAGGGCCAGGTACAGGTCGAGCACGCGGACCAGGGCGCGTTCATCCAGGGCCAGGCGGCTGGTGGACAGCAATGCCATGGCCACCAGGTTGACCGGGTTGATGGCCGCCGCCTCGTTGAGGTGGCGGGCCACGGTCTCACCCAGGCGATGGGTAGTGGCGTTAAGCCAATCCGGGCGGTATTGCGGGCCATGCTCCTGCTCACGCCAGCCGGGTTGTTGGTCGTCGAGGAAGCCGGCCAGGCGGATCGGCTCGCCAAAGTTGACCGACACCTGGCCAAAGCGCTGCCTCAGCGCGCCGAACACCTTGAAGATATCGAATATCGACTCTTTCTTCTTGCTGGCACCGCGCAGCTCGCCCAGGTAGGTGCGGCCTTCGAGCACGCGCTCATAGCCGATGTAGACCGGCACGAACACGATAGGCGTGCGCGACGAACGCAGGAAGCTGCGCAGGGTAATGGCCAGCATCCCGGTGCGCGGTTGCAGCATGCGCCCGGTACGGGAACGGCCGCCTTCGACGAAGTACTCCACCGGGAACCCCTTGGTGAACAGGGTGTGCAGGTATTCGTTGAACACCGCGGTATAGAGTGGGTTGCCCTTGAAGGTGCGGCGCATGAAGAACGCCCCGCCACGGCGCAGCAGGTTGCCGACCACCGGCATGTTGAGGTTGATGCCCGCGGCCACGTGCGGTGGCGTGAGGCCGTTGCGGAACAGCAGGTACGACAGCAGCAGGTAGTCGATATGGCTGCGGTGGCAGGGCACGTAGATCACTTCGTGGCCGGGCGCGATGCCCTGCACCTGCTCGATGTGGTTGACCTTGATGCCGTCGTAGATCTTGTTCCAGAACCAGCTGAGCACCACTTCCAGGAAGCGGATGGCAGTGTAGGTGTAGTCAGAGGCAATCTCGTTGCCGTAGCGCAAGGCCTGGGCTTCGGCCTTGGCCAGCGGCAGGTTTTCGCGCTGCGCCTCCTCGGCGATGGCCTGGCGCACCAGCGGTGCATGAACCAGCCCCTTGACCAGGTTGCGGCGGTGCGAAAGGTCGGGGCCGATGACCGCGGTCTTGAGGTTGCGAAAATGCACGCGCATCAGGCGCTGGGCCATGCGCACAGTGCGTTCGTGGCCTTTGTTGTGCTGCACCAGTTCGCGCAGGTGGATGGGGGCAGAGAACTGCACGCGGGTCTTGCGCCCGAGTATCAGTACGGTCAGCAGCCGCCGCAAACGCCCGGTCACTGCCCAACTGTCGGCAAACAGCAGTTTCCACGGGCTGGACTCGCTGGCCGGGGTCTGGCCCCAGAACACGCTGACTGGAATGATCTGCGCATCTTCCTCGGCATGCCGGGTAACGGCAGCTACCAGGCGCTCGAGGGTGGGCGGGGCGCCACGCTTGTCCTGGCGGCCCAGCCAGTCGGGGTCGGGGGTCAGGTAGAAGAACGCGGCGGGTTCCTGCAGCGGACCGACCGTTACCGGCAGCACCGGGCGCGGCAGCCCTGCCTTGGTGCACTCGTGGTCGAGTACGACCAGGTCGGTGAGCGCCGGCGTAGGCAAGGCGTAGATCACTGGCCGGCTGCGGTCCAGGTTCAACGACATGGCCGACTGGTTGATGGTTTCGGAGCGCACCCACAGGTACAACAGGCGACGCAGGGCGCCGAAAATCAGGCGGCGCAGGGGGGAACGGGTCATGGGGTGTGTGCCCTGGGTGTGATGTTCAGGTGAGTATCCAGTTAATTAGTCTGCCGTATGTGCGTAAGTTCAGCAAAAATCGGCCAACAGCGGGACCGTCATCAATTTTTTTTGTGCTGTGGCATATACTCGGCCTGCCACTTGCAGGTTATTTCGGCAAGCGGCGTTGGCACGGGGCAGGTAAGCCCATGCCTGCACGGCGATCTTCACAATAAAAAACCGGAGTAGTTCAGATGTCGTCTCGTGAGACTGGGAATGTAAAGTGGTTCAACGATGCCAAGGGTTATGGCTTCATTCAGCGCGAAGGTGGTGCGGATGTATTCGTCCACTATCGGGCGATTCGCGGTGAGGGGCATCGTACCCTGGTCGAAGGGCAGCGGGTTGAATACGCTTGCGTGCAGGGCCAGAAAGGCCTGCAAGCCGAAGACGTGGTAGGCCTCTGAGCCTTAAGCTATAAGCTTCAAGCTGCAAGTGACCGTGTACTTGCAGCCTGATGCGAGCCTTCTTGAAACTTGCAGCTTGAAGCTTCAAGCTCAAGACGTACGCCAGGTGATTTCCTCTTCACCGTCGGCGCTGATGCGGACCCAGCGGTCGGCATCTTCCTCGCCGTCTTCCTCGACCCAGCCACCCGGTGCGCAGCGTACTTCCACCCCCAGTGCGGCGAATGCAGCGCGGGCGCAGGCAATATCGTCGGCCCAGGGGGTCTGGTCGCTTTCCAGGTACAGGCTGTTCCATTTCCCTACAGCCTTCGGTAACCAAGTGACGGGAATGTTACCGGCCTGGCATTTGAAGGTCTGGCCTTTCTGCTTCCATTCGCTGCACGGGCCGATCGCCTGGGCAAGCCACCCGGCAATCTGTTTGTGGTCGACGTCGGCGTCCTTCAGGTAGATCTCGATATCAGGTTGGCGCATAAGGGCTCCGGGTGTGCTCAGTCTTGGCGCACAAAATAGTCATAACGCATGGAAACCGTTACCTCGAACGGCTCGGGCTGGTCGATTACCCGTGCACGTTTTTCGGCGCTGGCGCGCCAGCCGTGTGGGGTCATGGCCAGCAGGTCGGCGCGGGCCTTGGGGGCTGCCAGGCTCAGGCGCAACGCCAGGGTTTCGCTGTGGGCATGGACCATGCCCTCGGGGACCAGGGCCAGGTGCTTGTCGTCGGCGTAAGGGCGTACTTCATCGTAGAGCACTTCGCGCAGTTCCATCAGGTGGCCGCTGGTCGGGCCTACCCGCATCAGGCCACCGCCGGGGCTGAGCAGGCGTTTGGCTTCGGCCCAGTCCAGCGGGCTGAATACGCTGGCGATGAACTGGCAGCTGGCATCGGCCAGCGGCACCCGGGCCATGCTGGCGACCATCCAGGTGACAGCCGGTGCGCGGCGGCAGGCACGCTTGACCGCCTCGCGGGAGATATCCAGGGCGTAACCGTCGGCAGCAGGCAGGGCCTGGGCCAACTGCGCGGTGTAGTAACCCTCGCCGCAGCCAATGTCCAGCCACGCACCGGGCTGGCGCTCGGCGGCCAGTTCGGCCAGGCGCTGGGCCACCGGCGCGTAGTGGCCACCGTCGAGAAAGTCGCGACGCGCCTCAACCATGGCCTGGTTGTCACCCGGGTCACGGCTGTTCTTGTGCTGCACCGGCAGCAGGTTCAGGTAGCCCTGGCGGGCCCGGTCGAAGCGGTGGCCTGCCGGGCAGGCCACGCCGTTGTCGACTTGCGCCAGCGGCGCCTGGCAAAGGGGGCAGGCAAGCATCAGGCGAGCAACCGGACCAGGGTCTGGTAGTAGATTTCGGTCAGCAGGTCGAGGTCGCTGGCCAGAATCCGCTCGTCCACCTGGTGGATGGTGGCGTTGACCGGGCCCAGCTCGACCACCTGGGTGCCCAGGGTGGCGATGAAGCGGCCATCGGACGTGCCGCCGCTGGTCGACGGTTGGGTGTCGCGGCCGGTGACACTTTTGATGCTGGCCGAAACGGCACCCAGCAGCTCGCCCGGCTCGGTGAGGAACGGCAGGCCTGACAGCGCCCAGTCGATCGACCAGTCCAGTTCGTGCTTGTCGAGGATCGCCGACACCCGCGCCTGCAGGCCTTCGACGGTGGACTCGGTGGAGAACCGGAAATTGAACAGCGCAGTCAGCTCGCCCGGGACCACGTTGGTGGCACCGGTGCCGGAGTTGAGGTTGGAGATCTGGAAGCTGGTCGGCGGGAAGAATGCATTGCCTTCGTCCCAGTGCTCGGCTGCCAGCTCCGCCAGGGCCGGTGCGGCCAGGTGAATGGGGTTGCGCGCCAGGTGCGGGTAGGCCACATGGCCCTGTTTGCCGCGCACGGTCAGCTTGGCGCCCAGCGAGCCGCGGCGGCCGTTCTTGACCACGTCACCCAGCAGGGTGGTGCTGGACGGTTCGCCGACGATGCACCAGTCCAGGCGCTGGTTACGTGCTTTGAGGCGTTCGACCACAGCCTTGGTGCCGTGGTGGGCCGGGCCTTCCTCGTCGCTGGTGATCAGGAACGCGACCTTGCCGCGGTGGTCGGGGTAATCCCGCACGAAGCGTTCGCTGGCAACCACCATGCAGGCCAGGCTGCCTTTCATGTCGGCTGCGCCGCGGCCGCACAGCATGCCGTCGGCGTCGATCAGCGCATCGAACGGTTCATGCTGCCATTGCTGCACCGGGCCGGTGGGCACCACGTCGGTGTGGCCGGCGAAGCACAGTACCGGGCCTTCCTGCTGGCCATGGGTCGCCCAGAAATTGTCGACGTCTTCGATGCGCATCGGCTCGAGCTGGAAGCCCACGGCGCCGAGGCGGTTCATCATTTGCGCCTGGCAATCGGCGTCGACGGGGGTGACGGAGGGGCGACGGATCAGGTCGCAGGCCAGTTGAAGGGTAGGCGAGAGCTCGGCAGGGGCCGTCATGGGGAACTCCGGGGCAAGGCAAGGCGGGGAAATCTGAGGGGCGTTATCTTATAGCAAACCAGTCGCGAAAGGGGCGCCAAGCGCCCCCAACATCTCAAGCCTGCTGCGCCTCGGCAGCCTTGTGCGCAGGCTTGGGCAGCGACGACAGCAGCGCCATCACCAGTGCCGCCACGTACGGCAACGACTGCACCAGCAGCATGGCCATCCAGAAGCGCATGTCCGAACTCGGCAGCCCCTGCACCAGGTAGATACCCAGCGCTGCGCCCCACAACAGCAGCATGATGAACAGTTCCTCGCGCGCCTCGGCAATCGCCACCAGCAAGCCATGGCTGTCGGCATGCTTTGGCGTGCGGATGAACGGCATGCTGCTGGTGAAGAACCCGTACAGCACCGCTTTGGCGATGGTATGCGACAGCGCCAGCCCTGCCAGCGCCGCCGCGAAGGCATCCTTCATGTTCACCCCCACCGCACGCCGGTAGAGGAACAGGATCTTGCCGACCTTGAAGAAGAACAGCGCCAGCGGCGGGATGGCGAAAATCATCAGTGGCGGGTCGACCCGGTGCGGCACGATGATCATCGCGGCCGACCACAGCAGCGCGCCGATGGTGAAGAAAATGTTCATGCCATCGGCGATCCAGGGCAGCCAGCCGGCCAGAAAGTGGTAGCGCTGGCCGCGCGTCAGCTGGCTACCCGTGCCGCGCAGCAGGGCGCCGGCGTGGTGCTTGATGATCTGGATGGCACCGTATGCCCAGCGGAAGCGCTGTTTCTTGAAATCGATGAACGTGTCGGGCATCAAGCCCTGGCCATAACTGTTGTGGGCATAAGCGGCCGACAGGCCCTTTTCGAACACACGCAGGCCCAGTTCGGCGTCCTCGCAGATACACCACTCGGCCCAGCCCAGTTCTTGCAGCACGCTGCGCCGGGTCATGGTCATGGTGCCATGCTGGATGATCGCGTCACGGTCGTTGCGGGTGACCATGCCGATGTGGAAGAAGCCCTTGTATTCGCTGTAGCACAGCTTCTTGAATGCACTTTCGTGTTGGTCGCGGTAGTCCTGCGGCGACTGCACCACGGCAATTTTCGGGTCGGCGAAGTGCGGCACCATGTGCTTGAGCCAGTTGCGGTCGACGCAGTAGTCCGAGTCGATCACCGCGATCACTTCGGCGTCTGGCGCGGTGTGCGGGATCAGGTAGTTCAGCGCGCCGCCCTTGAAGCCAGCCAAGGGCGCGACGTGGAAGAACTTGAACCGCTCGCCCAGTTTCTCGCAATGGGCCTTGAGCGGTTCCCACACGGCCGGGTCCTTGGTGTTGTTGTCGATCACCAGCACTTCATAATCGGGGTAATCCAGCGCGGCCAGGGCGTCGAGGGTCTGCTTGACCATTTCTGGCGGCTCGTTGTAGCACGGTACATGCACCGACACCTTGGGCCGGTAGGCGCTGTCGGCCTGTACCGGCAGGAACTCGCGGCGGCGCTTGTGGATCCACACCGCCTCGGCCAGTTCATGCGCCTCGGTGAGCAGCACGATGAACACCCCCAATGCGCCGAGCGCCAGCAACACGCCGACGGTCAGGCTGAACCAGGTGCTGTATTGCTGGCTGTAGTCGTAGGCGATCCACACCAGCACCGACCCGCACAGGAAGGTGATGAACGTCAGGAAGGTCCGGCCGCGTTGGCGCAAGGCCGAGCCGTCGATGAACAGCACCATCAGCGCGATCATGGCCAGCACTACCGAAGCGACCGCCAGGGCGCGCCACTGCGGAATGGCCACCACGGGCCCCTCGAAGTTGAACTTCTGCTGGCGCTCGGCGTTGTAAACGCCCCAGTAAGCGCCTACCGAGCCTTCGTCGCTGGCCTTCCAGGGCTGGTCATAGGCTTCGATGACGAAATAGTTGTAGCCACGGCGGTTGAGCGTGTTGACCAAGGTGCGCAGGTAGATGGCCTGATCGGCCTGGGTGGCATCGGCGCCCCCGCGCATGCGGCCATTGCTCGGCCAGCCGACCTCCGACAGCAACAGCGGCTTGCGCGGGAACTGCTGCTTCAGCTCGCGGGCACGGTCGAGCACGAACTCCACCGAGTCTTTCATCGGCACGAATTCCCAGTAAGGCAGGATGTGCGCGGCAATCAGGTCGACGTGCTTGGCCAGCTCCGGGTGTTCCTTCCAGATATGCCATTGCTCACTGGTGGTTACCGGGACCTTGACCGCGGCACGCACCCTGTCCAGGTACTTGATGAGGTTTTCCGGTGTCACTTCTTCGCGGAACAGCGCCTCGTTACCCACCACTACGCGCACCACGCTGCGCGAGGTATTGGCCAACTCGATGGCGGTGGCAATTTCCCGCTCGTTGCGTTCGAGGTCGGGGCTGATCCAGATGCCCAGTGTCACGCGCAGGCCGAACTCTTCGGCCAGCCGTGGGATGTCTGCCTGGGTGCCTTCCACGGTGTAGATGCGGATGCTGTCGGTCAGTTTGCTCAGTTGTTCCAGGTCCTGACGCATTTCTTCGTCACTGGGGTACTGGCCCTTTTGCGGGCTTTCACCCAGGCGGAACGGCGAATACGAGAAGCCAGAGATTTGTTCTGGCCAGGCGGGCGCGGAAACCGGGCGATTGATCAGCGCCCAGAAGCCGGTGAACAACGCAGCGATGGCCAGCACCACAACCAGGTTCAGGCCGAATTTACGTGAAGACATTGTCGTCCATTTCTGTCGAAGTGATAGGACATTAAAGCAGGGTTAGTAGTCCATTTCCTAACGGTGCAGGCCTTGGGCTCGCTGGCATATAATGCGCGCCGGTTTTTTGGGGTATGAACATGAGTACAGAAGATCCACGCTTCGCCGGCGTTGCCCGGCTGTACGGCGACCAAGGCCTGCAACGCCTGGGCCAGGCCCATGTGGCGGTGGTCGGGATTGGCGGGGTGGGTTCGTGGGTGGCCGAAGCGCTGGCGCGCAGTGGCGTGGGCGAAATCACCCTGTTCGACCTGGACGATGTCTGCGTCAGCAACACCAACCGCCAGGCCCACGCCCTGGAAGGGCAGGTGGGGCGCCCCAAGGTCGAGGTCATGGCCGAGCGCCTGCGGGCGATCAACCCGGCCTGCACGGTGCATGCAGTCGCCGATTTCGTCACCCGCGACACCATGGTCGAGTACATCACCGAACACCTGGACTGCGTGATCGACTGCATCGACAGCGTCATGGCCAAGGCCGCGCTGATCGCCTGGTGCCGCCGGCGCAAGATCGCCATCGTCACCACCGGGGGGGCCGGCGGGCAGATCGACCCCACGCAGATCCAGATCGCCGACCTCAACAAGACCTTCAACGATCCGCTGGCCTCGCGGGTCCGCTCCACGTTGCGGCGTGACTACAACTTTTCGCGCAATGTCAGCCGCAACTATGGCGTGCCATGTGTGTTTTCCAGTGAGCAGCTGCGTTACCCCAAGGGCGATGGCAGCGTGTGCCTGCAGAAAAGCTTCGTTGGCGAAGGCGTGCGGCTGGATTGTGCCGGCGGCTTTGGCGCGGTGATGATGGTGACCGCCACCTTTGGCATGGTGGCAGCGAGCAAGGCGATAGAGAAACTGGTGGCCGGTGCGCGACGGCCATCGGAGCGGGTCAAGCCCGTGTAAATCCCTGTAGGAGCGGCCTCGTGTCGCGATGGGGCGCGCAGCGCCCC
Organism: Pseudomonas sp. PARCl1; assembly: GCF_947311875.1. Lineage (NCBI taxonomy): Bacteria > Pseudomonadati > Pseudomonadota > Gammaproteobacteria > Pseudomonadales > Pseudomonadaceae > Pseudomonas > Pseudomonas sp. PARCl1. The sequence continues at coordinate 20,053 of NZ_CAMZMX010000012.1, read as the reverse complement.
CAACGATGTTGGCCCCCACCCCAGTTAACGTTTGACCACCAGCTCTGCCATGCGCTGCAACACCGCATGTAGCCCGTTGCTGCGCGACGGCGACAGCTGGCGCTCCAGCCCCAGCTGGCTGAACCACCCCCGCAGGTCAAGCGCCAGCAGTTCACCGCTGGTCAAACCCTGCACCCGCACCAGCAACAAGGCCAGCAGCCCGCGTAACAAACGGGCATCGCTACCGGCCTTGAACCGCCATGCGCCATCGGCCTGCTCGGCCACCAGCCACACCAGGCTTTCGCAACCGTGCACCCGGTTGGCCTCGGTTTTTTCGTTGGCAGCCAGCGGCTCCAGCCGGTCGCCCCATTGCATCAGCAAGCGAGCACGCTGTTCCCAGCCCTTGCCCTGTTCGAACGCGGCCAGCGCCTTTAGCGCCTGTTCCGGCAGGCTCATCGCAACAACTCCAGGCCTTGGTCCAGCGCGTCGAAGAAGCGCTGCAGGTCGCTGCTGTCGTTGTACAAGCCCAACGACACACGGATCGCACCCTCCAGGCCCAGCCCCTTCAGCAGCGGCATGGCGCAGTGGTGCCCGGCACGCACGGCAATGCCCTGCTCGGTGAGCAGGTGGGCGATATCGGCATTGTGCACGCCCTCGATGACGAAACTGGCCAGCGCCGCCTGTGGCGTGCCCAGCACCCGGATACCCTCGCGGTCGGCCAGGCCGCGCAGCAGTTGTTGATGCAGGCTGGTTTCGTGGGCGGCGACCGCGTGGCCATCGAGGCTGGCCAGGTAGGCAAGGGTCGCGCCCAGGCCGATCACCCCGGCAATGGGCGGGGTGCCCGCCTCGAAACCCAACGGCGCCGGGCGGAAGCTGGCGCTATGGTAGTCGGCCAGTTGCACCATCTCACCGCCAAACTGCCAATGGCGCAGCAGCTCGAAGGCCTGGCTGCGGCCGTAGAGCACGCCGACACCGTCCGGGCCATACAGCTTGTGGCTGGAAAACACATAGAAGTCGCAGCCCAGCTGCTGCACATCATGGCGCCCATGGACCACGCCCTGGGCGCCGTCGACCACGGTCACGGCACCTTGCGCACGGGCATGGGCCAGCAGGGCAGGCAAGGGCTGCCAGGTGCCCAGCACGTTGGACAACTGGCTGACGGCCAGTACCCGGGTGCGTGGGCCTACCAACTGCAGGGCCTGGTCCAGGTCGATGTGGCCGTGAATGTCCAGCGGCAGTACCACCAGGCGCAGGTCGTGCCGCTGCGCCAGTTGCTGCCAGGGCAGCAGGTTGGCATGGTGCTCCAGCGCGCTGACGGCAATTTCGTCGCCCGCCTCGAAGCGGTGCTCCAGGCCATAGGCCAGCAGGTTCAACGCCGAAGTGGCGCCATGGGTGAACACGATTTGCTGGGCATCGGCGGCGTTGAGCCAGGCGGCCACCTTGTTGCGGCTGGTTTCGAAAGCCTGGGTCGCCAGTGCGCCGGGCAAGTGCTGGGCGCGGTGCACGTTGGCCGCGCCATGGGCGTAGTAATGGCCCAGGGCATCCAGCAAGGCTTGCGGCTTCTGGGTAGTGGCGGCGCTGTCCAGGTAGGTCTGGTGCTGCCGTTGCAGGGCGTCGATGGCGGGGAAATCGGCACGCCAGGGGGAGGGCTGGAACATGATCGCGGGGCCTGAAATGAAAAACGGGTCTGACGTGTTGGCGCCAGACCCGATGTTAACACCTCAAACCGTGCAAGGTTCTCAGTTGTGGGCGTGCAATGCTTCGTTCAGCTCGATGGCCGACTTGTGGGTCTTGCATTCCACTGCGCCGTTCAGCGAGTTGCGGCGGAACAGCAGGTCGGTCTGGCCTGCCAGGTCACGCGCCTTGACCACCTTGACCAGTTCGTTGTTCTCGTCCAGCAGGTTCACCTTGGTGCCGGCAGTGATGTACAGGCCCGCTTCGACGGTGTTGCGGTCACCCAGCGGGATACCGATACCGGCGTTGGCGCCGATCAGGCAGCCTTCGCCGACCTTGATGACGATGTTGCCGCCACCGGACAGGGTGCCCATGGTCGAGCAGCCGCCGCCCAGGTCCGAGCCCTTGCCGACGAATACGCCAGCGGAAACCCGGCCTTCGATCATGCCCGGACCTTCGGTGCCAGCGTTAAAGTTGACGAAGCCTTCGTGCATGATGGTGGTGCCTTCGCCAATGTAGGCGCCCAGGCGCACACGGGCGGTGTCGGCGATACGCACGCCGGCGGGGACCACGTAGTCGGTCATTTTCGGGAACTTGTCCACCGAGAACACTTCCAGCAACTCGCCTTTGAGGCGTGCTTCGAGTTGCAGTTCGGCCAGTTCGCTCAGGTCGACCGCGCCTTGGTTGGTCCACGCCACGTTCGGCAGCAGCGGGAAGATGCCGGCCAGGCTCACGCCGTGTGGCTTGACCAGGCGGTGCGACAGCAGGTGCAGCTTGAGGTAGGCCTCCGGGGTCGAAGCCAGCGCAGCGTCTTCGGCCAGCAGGGTGGCGACCAGCGGCTTGTGGCTTTCGGCCAGGCGGGTCAGCAGCGCGGCCTGGGCGGCATCCACGCCTTTCACCGCTTCGGCCAGTTGGGCGGCCTGGGCGTTGCTGAAGGCGATGGCCTGGTTGCCACCCTGGTAACCAAGAACAGGCGCGACTGCGGCGACCAGTTCGGCGCTTGGGTTGAGCAGGGGTTGTGCGTAGAACACTTCCAGCCAGGCGCCCTGGCGATTCTGGGAGCCGACACCGAAGGCCAGGCTGAACAGGGTATTGGACATGTGATTACCTCGTGCGAAATAGGGTAGGGGCTCAGGCGAAGGCTGCGGCGTACAGGTCAGGCTTGAAGCCGACCAACGTGCGCGCGCCAAGGTCGAGCACCGGGCGCTTGATCATCGACGGCTGGGCCAGCATCAGCTCGACGGCCTTGGCCTGGTCGAGGTCTGCCTTGCTGGCGTCGTCCAGCTTGCGGAACGTGGTGCCGGCACGGTTGAGGATGACTTCCCAGCCGTGTTCGTCGCACCAGCGGTTCAGGCTGTCACGGTCGATGCCTTGGGTCTTGTAGTCGTGGAATTCGTAGGCGATGGACTGGTCTTCTAGCCAGGTACGCGCTTTTTTCATGGTGTCGCAGGCTTTTATGCCGTAAAGAGTGTAAGTCATTGAATTTAAAGGGGCTGGGATTCCTCCCCAAAACCTCCCCAATATCTCCCTAAAATTAGTCGCAGGATTATGCGACATCGATCCATTCAGCGCCACGACTGTCGCGGTATAGATCGGTCATCTTGGCCGAACGGTGACCCAGCAGTCGCTGTGCGTCTCGACCCTCTTCCTCATGCAGCCGGGCCGCCAACGAGCGCTGTTCGTGGAAGGTTGGCGGGCTGGAGCCCAGGTCGAGACCAAGTTTCGCTGCCGCCCGGTCACGGGCCGCGGCGAACTCTTTGCTGATTGTGTCGAGCATGATGGGAGTTCCCGCTTTCGCGCGGCTGATTGTTCGGTGGTGGTGCACCAGGTGCTTCGACAGCACCCTGTCCCGACAACGCCGTATCACTTCACCCAGGCTTAGGCCGATGCATTCCAGCGTAACGCTGGTGCTGATTCTGACCCTGGACCCTGTCTTCGATTGGACGACCTGCAGGAATCCGTCCACCTCATCCTTGAAAACGAATGAAGCGATGTCCTCCCGCCGCTGCCCGGTGATAAGGGCTAGTTCCATGGCGCGCTTGAGCCATGGCTGGGTTGCCTCCTCATAGATCGCCTTCCACATTTCCAAGGTCAGGCGCTGGCGCTTGACCTTGACCCTTGCAGCTCTGGTTGCCTCAACAGGGTTTGTGTCTACCCAGCCCCTGGCCATTGCTTCCATAAACAGGTCACGCAGCAGTGAGCGCATTACCCTCGCCATCTGGGCCTTGCCCTCCTTGACGAGCGCCGATAGGTTGTCGGCGATGTCCATGGTGGTCAAGGAACGGATGCCGCGCTCTCCGAAGGCCTTCTCCAACCGGTTCAGGCGCATGTGCAGGTTGCGCATGCTCGACTCTGATAGCTCCCGATCCTGCAGGATTTGCCGGTACTCGACGACCCATTCACCGAACTTTCGATCTGGCGCCGACGGCTCTGGAGCAATGCGGGCCGAAAGTGTGGGCGGCACAATCTGAAGCGCCATGTTGGCGGCGACCGCTTCCGCGATCGCTTTTGCCTTGTCGCTGCCCAGGCCAAACATCCGGTTGCTCACGGGGTCGCGGTACGTGTAGTAGGTGACCCCGTTTCGCTTGTCGGTCTTTCTGTAGAGGTTGGGCGGTAGGTCCTTTGATCCAGGATTACGCGGCCTGGGCGCCATATCGTGCACTCGCAATTCTATTTACAAGGGAACTACCCACAGGAACGCGGGGCAGCGGCTCGGGCTCCCGGTAACAGGCATCAGCCTCAACATAGTAGCTGCGGCCGTGCTTTACCGGGGCCGGGGTGATCAGGCCTTCACGGGCCCAACGGCGGAGGGTGTTGCTGCTGGGCGGCGTTCTGAAGTGATCGTGCGCCCATTCATCGAGGGTGACTTTGCACATGATGGTCTCCACGCCGCCGGTGGCGGCAGGTTGGTGGTCAGGCTGCTTTCTGTGGGTGCGCAGCGTCACGGCGGTGGCAGATTTGCACCTGCAGCCGATAGGCTCGATAGCGGCGGCCGTCACCCGGTGAAATTTCCGGAGCGAGGTTTGCCAAGTCCTCTTCCAGCATGCCGAAGTAGTAGAGGTGCTCTCCGTCGCCCATCCACTCAGGCTGGGCGGTCGCCCAGTCGCGGGCTTGAACGCACGGAAGGCAGGTTTTGAAACTCTCCATCGAGCCTTCCCAGCAGCCAGCCACCAGTTGGTATCGCTGCCCAGGCTCGATATGCCCACGGCATTCGCAGCAGGCGTGGCGCTTCCTGGCCACGGGTTCGGTCGTGGTCTGAAAATCAGACATGGTTGCTCCTCGCCCGCGCATGTCGGCGGGCTTGAGTAGTGGTTGGGTGTGACCATTTCGTCGGCTTCGACAATATGGTCCCGCCTGGCTGGCGGGCATGAGTTGAAGGGGAGAGCGTTAGAAGGTCAGCCGCGGCAAATGCTCAGCCATCCGGTGATGAGCCACCAGAAGTCCTGCGCAACCATGAATCCAAGCCCGGCGGCGAAGCCGAGCACGAGAGCTTTCAGGGGCAGAGTCATAGAAGATGCGCTCCGGACTCCAGTAGGCCGTCTCGGTCTTCGCGCAGCAGATTGTTATCGACAATCAGCTGGTCGCGCTCCTTGATCAGCGCTTTTATAGCGGTTGAGATGTTGCGGTGACCGAGCCCGATGGTAATAGCCTGGGCCTCGTCGAATAGCTTTACCTTCTGGTCGCGCTCTTCGGCTGCCCTCCGGCCCAGTTGCTTTTCACGGATTTTCAGGCAGCGCTTGCAGGTTACGTGACGCCAATCGCTGGCAAGCTGCTCGTCTTCCATTTCGCCTTCGGTGCCGCAAAGCACGTCCTCTGGCGGGTCTTGATCGGCCTCGGTGCCGCCATCCCACTCGTACATGTGAACGGCGCGTTTGCTCATTGGATAAGCTCCTTCGGCACCTGGACGGTGTCGCCGAGCTTGTAGCGGACTAAGCCTCGGCAGAATGCGATAAGTGGCGTGGGGCCGTAGCACCAGACCGCATCACCATCTGGACCCGCGCTATAGCGGGTGCTAAGGGGTACTCCTCGATCGTGCTGAACGCTGCCTCCATGCTTGTCGATCAGCGGGCCGCCGCAGTGCCAGCAGCTTGAAGGGGTGTAGCTCGATTGGTCTTCACCTCCAACGCTGAGAGCCAGAGAGCCGAACAGTGCGAAGGGCTTTGGGGGCTCGTCCTTCCGGGGCGACAGCATGATTGTGCTGATGCCCTCAACCTGCGCCACAGCCCAATCCAGCGCCGCGCCGACCAGGTTGGATACCCTCACTTCGATCAGGTCGGTCATGCACGCTGCTCCTTCCTACGCTCCACATCGATCTGCTCGTAAAGGGCATCCACTCGCTTCTGCTTGCGGTTAATCGCCTCGGATCGGCTCAGATGGTCCCTCATGGCCTTGTCATATGGCTCGATCTTCTCGATCAGCCGAAGGCGCTCATTCGGGTCTTTTGAGGCGTTGAATTGCTTGGCCAGGCGATCACGCTCTCCGAAGTCGAGGTGATCAAGTGAGCGGTTTTCCTTCTCCATCTAATCGATAACGGCGGCTGATTGCCGATGCCAGCGCAGGTACAGAACATCGCTCTTCTTGGGCTTGACGAAAAAGTGCTGCGACCTGATCCAGTCCACCAAGTCTTCCTTGGTCATTTCGTCCAGAACATCTTTGCGGGCGGCTTTGCTCACAGCTGATACCTCTCATCAATCCAGCGCCCAGGCGCCAGAGCTGGTGTAGGTTCGGGTTGGGTTTCGTGCGGGGAGAGCTGGCGCTCGTTGCCGGCCTGGTAGTTGCTGCCGGTGACGCCGCTCTGTTGCGAGCAGTTCTTCCCACAGCTCTCTTCCCACTGGGTGGAGCCGGCACAGTTGGTGAAGTACCGGGCCCGGCCGCCGTCGTGGAATCGGTAAACGGTGCAGCCATCGACCTTGAATAGCCGGTCGACCTTGAAGTCTGAACCAGCACGCGTGGTTGATTCGGCTTCCCCTTGGCAGCCGGCCAGGGTGGCCAGCAGCAGGAGACAGAGGGCGAGGCGGGTCATGGCAGTTCACCGACTTGAGCAGCGACACGAACGATTGCCCGGCGTGTGCAATCGCCCAGATCTCCGTTGACCGGCTCGTACAGGCCATCGTCGAGGTCGCCGCTATAGACGTTCACTCCACCGGCATTGATCTCTATATCTAGGCGTAGCTCAACCGCCAGCTTCAAGGCGTCGCCGTCGTTGATGAGTGGGTTCCAGTGAGCACGCACACCCGACTGACCCTTCAAGCGGAAAGGCCACTTTGGGTCACGGCAGGTGCATGACTCGATCTCAAGGTTTGCGGCCTTGGCGGCCAGCCTGAGCAGTTCAAGGTCGCGTTCGTCTACTTCGGACACAGGCATTCCTTGGCCGCCATATCGCGGCAGTGAGTTGTACAAGTGGTTGGGTTCGGTACAAGAAAATCGGCCGATGGTCCGATTCAGTTCTCAAGCTGCGATACCGAGATTGCGTCTCGCCTCGCTTTGGCTATGGTGAGAGTTCACCTGTGGCATACAACTAAACTCGTAGGAGGTCGACATGAGGATTCGCGGTGAGGTTTTTTGGGGGTGGGCTGATCCAACGCTTCACCACCGTACTCACGACGAAACCCTCAGCGATGGAACGCATATTGATGTTCAGGTGCGACTGTCGCGGGGAGGTACGACGCAGATGTTCATCGGGGTTTATGCCCCTAGCGGTATGGCTATCCATGAGGAGGCCTTCGATTCGCGACCAGGGGAGTCGATGACTCGAGCTCTGGCCTGGGGGGTTGGTCGTGCTCGCCGTATTGCCTCTGATGGCCCTCCCGCCGCTGATCGAATCGCCGCCTCGAAATAATTGGGAGAGGGGTTACAGCTGGATGGAGTACAGATGTGCTCTTTCGGTCATGCGGCCTTCATCAAGGCCTCGATGACTCGCTGACCGGCCAGCGGTGGTACCGCATTGCCGGCCATGTGCATGGTCAGCCGGTGATTGTCCGGCCGTAGGGTGTCAGCTGGGAATGACATCGCGGCCAGGGCCTCGCTGGCGCTGAGCATCCGCATGCGGTCGCCGTCGACCAGAGCCCATCGGTCTAGGGTGGTAATGGTGCCGATCGGCCGGTTGATGTCGCGGCCGGTGGTGCCGGAGCCCTTGCCGTAGTAGGGCATGATGAAGCGATCTCCGAAGCGTTGGCGCCCGTTGCGCACTCGGTCGAGCGTGGCCTGGGCCCGGCCTAGCTTCTCGATCTGTGACCAGCGCCCGGCGTCGAAGTCGAGGAAACTGGCGGCTGACACATGCCGTTCCTGCGGCAGCTGCAGCATCAGCGGGGCCTTGCTGCGCGTCAGGACCATGAACAGGCGCACCCGGTGCTGCGGCACACCGAGGTCAGCGCAGTCCACGATGTGCGGCGCTGCCTGATACCCCAGCGCCTGGATGGCTTGCAACCAAGCCGGGTAGAGCACCCAGTCGGTGAACTCCGGTACGTTCTCGATGATGGCTGCCTGCGGCCGGTGGAACTCAAGGGCCGCTACCGGCGCCCAGGCCGTCGAGCGCGATGCGTCATGCTCAGGGTTCCCCGATTTCTTCCCGCGGGCCTTGGCGTGCCCCTGGCAACACGGCGAAGCGAGCAGGATGTCGTGAGCAGGTACCTGCTCCCAGCGAGCCTGGTGCAGATCCTGGCAGACATGCTCGGTGTTGGGATGGTTGGCTGCATGCCATTTCACGGCATCTGGCCAGTGGTTTGCCGCCCAGAGAACCTGGACGCCTGCGGCGCGCGCGCCGGTGCTCCATCCGCCGAGGCCGGCGAACAGGTCGATTGCTGTGGTCATAGTGGTCTCGGTCGAGGATCAGTCGAACAGGTGCTCGCGGCGCCCGGTCTCGTGGTAATGCAGGTCCTGAATGGCCTGCTGCTGGTCGATGGTGAACATCGGGTTGCAGGTGGTGCAGTGGCCGGCGATCTTGATTGCCTGGAACGACAGCGTGATGGATGAATGGTCCCTGTAGCAGGATGGGCACTTGATCGAGTCGCTTTCGCAGCACAAGCGCGCTTCGTCCTCGCCGTCATGGATGGTCTTGCATACCGGGCATTCGAACATCTCCTCCACTTCTGGCTGGCAGCACTCCCGGGCTCCATCTTCATCGTCGTGGATGTCGCCACAGAAGCCGCACTTGTAGAGCGTCCTGATCTGAACCTTCATGGTGTCTCCAGGCAGGCGCCGCCCTCTCCGGGGAGGCGTTCATCGTTTGAGAGGGGAAGGCGCTGGCGGGCAGCGCCGGAGGGTCAGGCGGCGACAGCGTTCTCGAACTTGATCAGAAGGCTCCGGCTGTCGTTGGTGCAGCCATCTTCCTTGACCCGGTAGGTGGCTGGCTCGTAATCGTAGATTCCAGTGATTACGCCCTGCGTGATGCGAGTTCCAATAGGCAGCGGAGGTTGTGGGTTATGCTCTTCAGCCCATGCTTTCACGGCCTTACGCTCCGCCTGATCAACCAGGGCATCGACTTCATCCAGCGCTTCCATGTCATCCCTGGTGGTGTCCCAGTAGGCGTATTTGTCGAGCTCCTTCGCCAGTTCGAAGCCATCCATGTGGCGTCGGTAGTGCTGGGCGATCGTCTCGGCGTCGGCGCCGTCCAGCTTCTCTGCTACCACCTTGCAGGCTTCCAGGATCATTGCCTTGTCGGCTGTCGGGCGGGGCGGGATGTTCTGCATGCGGAATCTCCTGAGCATGCGCCGCCCTCCGTGCTGGTGGCGGCATGGTGGCAATTTGGTTTGGGATGGGGTATTACGGGTGACCGGCATGGGGCCGGATTAAAGGAGACGCAGATGAGTCAGAACGACGGAGCAATCGAAATCACTCACAAGGGCGTACTCGTGCATGCTGCACCGTATGCACCTCAAGGCACCATCGAGCATTTCCACATCGTAAAACCTGGTTCGCTTGATGTGCTGCATACCGTCGAAGGACCTTGGGAATCGCAAGCCGCGGGCAAGGAAGGTGTGATCGCAGCGGTTGAGAAGCTTATTGAAGATGGCAAGATTTAATCTGCCAGCTCGATTCTCAGCGCCTCGCGCGCCCTAAAGTTCTCAAGCTTCCGCACCACAGAAGGCGAAACCGTGATTTCGTGGCGCGGAGGTGTCAACAGCGGCAGGGCACCGCCCGGGCCAAGCCCATGCAGGTGATGAATCATCAGCGTCATCGCCTCGCCCTGTTCCTCGATCCCAGCCCACGCCATCAGCTCAAGCAGCGCCTGTTTAGTCCCTGGTCGAACCTTCAAGCGCAGGTCTTCTTCCTGCAGGCGCTCGGCCTTGGCGCGGCGTTTCTCGTCACGCTGCTGCTGCGTCAGAGCCATCATCGCCTCCATTGCGCACAAAGGTTGTTCCCTGCCCGATGTCGAGCAGGTCGAACACCCGGTTGATGATCTTGAGCGCCGCGTCGAACACCTCGGCGTCGTCCGGCTCTCGGGCCAAGCGCTTCATGTTGGGCTGGTGCTCGAGGCAGACCTTGTCGACCAGGCGCCGGGCCAGTCTGCGCAGGTGATCGGCGCTGTCGTGAAGGCGAAGGCTCAGCGCAAACGCCAGAGCCACTTCATCAGGCCGGTACTGGCCGCCGCTGCGGGTGATGTACAGCTTCTTGACGGGCCGATTCATCCAGGCCGGAAGGGTTACTACTCCAGAAGGTGCTTTCTGCATGTCTGTGCTCCCTGAGGCCGCTGGGAGGCAGGCGGAACTGTTCTTGGCGCCGGCGTTGGCGGACCAGGGTGTTGATACGCCTCATGCGGCGCGCGCCGTTTCGATCTGCTCGGTGACCTCGACCAGTTGCTGGGTTAGGTTCTCGATGGTGGCGGCGCCGCGCACACGTTCGGCGCGGCCCCATTGGCAGCTGCGGTTGAACAACAGCTGCAGGTGCTGCTCCAGTTCCTTTCGGCGCTGGAGCAGATCAAGGATGGTTGCGAGTGCCATGGCTTATTTTTCCAGAGCTTTCCGCAGGTACGGGTCGATGTCGGCCTGGCCAAGCAGCCAGCGCTTGTAGTCGCGCGGGATGTCTTCGATCTTCGAGCCGGCATGCTTGCCGAAGCGGATGATCTTCGGGATGCGAGCGTCTTCGGAGATTTCCCAGAGCTCTTCCCAGCTGGCCATCGGTCGCCCCAGCTGCGCCTTCAGGGTGCTGAATATGGCGGCCAGGAGGCGACGGCAGTTCTTCACATCATCAAGCGCGGCGTGGGCGTTTCTCAGCAGCTCGGGAGCTTCCGACCGGTAGTGGAGATAGATCATCGCCGACTGGGTGTGCGAGTCAGCGTCCGGCCAAAGCATCGAGCTCAGGGCCTTGGTGCAGATGCGCTTGATATCCGGCTTGCCGATCACCCCCCAGTCGTAATCGACGTTGTGACCGATCAGGTAGGTGGCGTCTTCTGGCAGCTTGAAGGAATCATGCGGCGGGCAGTCGACCAGCTCTTCGTCCAGGATGTGGCTGGTTGCCAGGGCTCCCAGCTCGATTGGCTTGGACGGCTTGTAGCGCTGCAGGAACTCGCCGGTTACGGCCAGGCCGGCACCGAGCTGTAGCCATGCAGCCTCAACCAGTTCCGGGTTGTTCAGTCCGGTGGTTTCAGAGTCGAAAATGTAGGCGGTCATATGAGGTCCGTTTCGCAAGAAGAAGGGGTGTCAGCAGCGTGGTTGCTGCTGACCAGCGGTCAATCGAACGGGATATCGTCCGAGAAATCGGGCGGCGCGCCGTAGTCGTAGTTGTCTGGCTGGGCATATCCGCCGGCTACCTGGGCGGACTTCGGTCGGCGGTCATGCACCGGCTTCTTGATGAGTTGCTGAACCATTTTTTCAAGCTTGGAAGGACTAGTGCAGCGCGGGTCGAGGATTTCGGATGCTGTCTTCTCGGATTCAGCACTGAACGGCGCGTAGATGATCGGACGAGGCATGCCGGTCTGGCTGTTCTTCTCGATTTCCATCTGAATCAGCAGGCCTATGGGCTTCTTCAGGAGTTCAGGGAAGCCAGGCGAAGTTACCTGCTCGCGCTGCTTGGTGTCGTTGTTCCATTTCTCGAACTGGGTTGGCTGCGGGGCGCCGACGGTGCGCAGCTGCAGGCAGGCCATGATGGCGTTCATCATCGCGTAGCCACCCTCGTTGCGGGTGCCATGCTGATAAGTGAGGTTGAGGTAGAAGGTCGCCTCGGCGCCGTCTCGGCTCTTGAAGGTGAAGCCGATACCGGTTGACCCGGTTTCTTTCTTCTCCATGTACTCGGCGCGCTGGAACTCGCCAATGAACTTGCCGGCCTCGTCGATGAAGGCTGACTTGTTATCCGCGGAGCGCGCGGCGTTTGCGTCCAGATTGAACATTCAGAAGGCTCCTATGCGGCCTGAGTTGTGTTGGTGAGGTCGTAGTACTCGCAGATCGCGGCATCGACCAGGGCGAGGTCGTTGTCGATCATCGCTTCGTTGAACATGCCCATTGGGGCCTTGGTAGTGTCAGAACCGTTGTTGCGAGTGCTGAACAGATGCTGGCCATCGCTGACCACCGATCGAAGGACGATGGTGACCATGCCCTCCAGGGTGATCTTCTCGTCCAGCATCTTGCCGATGGTCTTCATCTTGATCTGACCGGCGTCCGTCTCCTCGGTGTGGCTGAGGATGTAGACGCGAACGTCATCGGGCAGACCGAGCAGCGCCTCGAAGATGTTCCAGGTGTGTCGGCCGATCTCGGTGAACTTGTCGAACCCTTTCTCCTCGCTCCGACGCATGAACTCGTTGGCCAGGATGTACTGGAAGTCGTCGATCACGATCACTTTGCGCTTGGTCTGGCGGCAAGCGCCGATCACCTTGACCCAGTTATCGGTCACGTAGGATTTCCAGGCCTTAGATTCGGGGAAGGGAAGTGGTTTCTTGATGACTTGAACCAAGGCCACGTCATCAGGCTTGAAATTACGCAACGATGCGCTCTTGCCGGCCCCGGACTTGCCGAGGATCAGGGTTACGGTTGCCATGCGGCACCTCAGCTTGGTTGGTTGTCCCACTGCCGCTCAATGCGAGCAGCCTCGTCTTCGTACTCTTTTCGCTCATCGCCCTGGTACCGCTCAGGCGAGAACGCTCCAACCGTCATCCAGTCGAGCTGGGCGGCCAGGCGGGGTGTTGTGTTCATGGGCGCCTCAGTAAGAAATGGCGATGTTCGGGATCTTGCGCTGAGCGATCAGGGTGATCGCCTGCTTTGCGCACTGCTCAGTCATGCCGCCAGCCACGAAGGCCTCCAGGGCAGCGCGGTTGATGCTGGCCCGATGCGCCTTGTCGGACTCGCGGGCTTCCTGCTGGCGAAGGATCTCAGCGGCAGCGGCATCAGCACGGCGGCGCTCGTCTTGACGCGCCTGCTCGGCAGCCTCTTCGGCCTGGCGGGCGGCAGCCTGCCGTTCTTGCTCGGCACGCTGCTCGGCGGCTACGCGATCTGCCTCGGCCTGAGCCTTGGCGCGCTCCGCCTGCTCGGCCTGCAGTTTCAGCTCAAGTTCACGGCGGTCTGCTGCTGCTTTTGCCTCCTGCTCACGGCGCTGGGCGGCTTCGCGCTCGGCCTGGGCCTTATGCTCGGCCTCCAGCCGGGCGCGCTCTGCTGCTTCCCGGGCGATGCGCTCCTCGCGCTCCTTCTGCTCACGGGCGGCAGTCTCAGCGCGCAGACGCTCCAACTCTGCCTGCTCGGCTTCGTGTTTTTCCTGCCTGGCCAAGGATGCGCGTAGGGATTCCAGCGTTTTGGCCTTGGCTTGATGAGCTTCCGCTTCAAACTCTTCGAAGCCTTCGTCAATCACAACTGCTTCGGCCTGACTGATCTTGAAGCGGATACCCTCGGCAAACAGCGTTTCAACGTCCACAAGGTCTCGCAGCTGCTGGATGCGAGCCTGGTGTCGATCAACCCGATCATCTTCGCCAGCCTGCCATGCGTTCAACGGGCGGCGGACCTCTTCCTGCCAAGCATCCAGAAGGTCACGCATGCGCTTGCGTTCGGCATCGACCTTCTTGGGAATCTCCTTGAGCTCAGCCACCAGCTCTTTGCCGACGTTGTCCAATGCGGTCTTGGATCGGGCTACTTTGTAGGCGATCGAGGCGATAGCCTCACGACCTTTGCGAGTGGTCACATCCGGGACAAAGGCGTCGATCTCCTCGCGGATTTTACGAAGGTATGGGTCCAGGCCGTTGGAAGCTTGGAAGACCTGGAGCGCGGTGTCTTTCGACGGCACTGCAGCCAGTTCGGTTTGTGCGGACATGCGAATCTCCCGCGCCGTCCATGCGGTGGGCGCTGACAAGTTGGTTATTGGGTGATGCAGCCGGCCAGTGCGCTGGCGAGCATCCAGGCGGTGCACAGGGAAATGGTGATGAAGCTGCCGCGCCACATGGCGATCCGGCGGGCGCGCTGGTAGCCGGTCATGGCCGCACGCGGACGGCGATGCGCCGCCCCTTCATTGTCACGCCGAGACTGCGCTTGAGGCTGGCCACCGGCGTTTCTCGCGGCAGGCCGACGGCCTCGTTGAATGGGATGCCGAAGCTGATCACCGCAAGCGTGCGCTCGATCTGCTCCAGTTGCTCGTCGATCAAGGACTTCACAGGTGCTGTGCTCATGCCACCCTCCCGTGCATCTCCATCCACTGTTCGTGGTCGCGGGCAATAATGCGATTCAGGCGCTCTGTGTAGGTGCGCTGCTCGACAAGACCAATGGCGCCAGTGAGGCCGGCCAGGTCAATGGCCATGACCAGCTCGCCTCGAAGCGTGTCGCTGAAGTTCTCGCAGATGGCCGTAAAGCGAGAGTCGATGATATCGACCACCGCCTGGCGGGTGCTCTTGTTCATGCTGTCCTCCGAGCGGCGCCTGAGCCGCACATGGCTTCCATTTTGTCGAGTGCCGCGGCAATCACCCGGCGGCTGGTAGCTTTTCGGTGTTCTTCTTGCTGGCGGATGATCGCAAGCCAGGCTTGATTGTTCGCAGCCGCCTGCTCGGGGGTTATGCCTGCGGCCCAGTGGACGTCGTGATCACCGGAGATTCGGCGATCAAGCTCGCGGCCCTGTGCGCTGTCTGCGTAAAGCTCATGCTCGTGAGCCATGATCGCCTCCAGGTGGTGGGTTACTCGGTGGGTGGGGCTGGAAGTGGCATCCAATGGGTAGGCGGGTTTTCATCGGTGAATCCGCCATCCCACGACATCCAGAAGGGTTCGATGTCTTCGTATTCAGGGCAGCGGCAAACACCGCCGCAGTCGCCTACGTGCTTCAGGAGCTCGTCGCCTACGGTGTAATGCCCCAGCGTTACTCGATCCGGGATCGGCACGCCGTCGAATGTCTGGCCAATGGATGCAAGCAGCACCTCAGTGCCGTCGCGCGGCGCCGATGCAATCGGCTGCCAGCCACTCATGCAGCCTCCGGATGCTTCTCGCCGCAGAACATGCAGTAGTTGCCCATCACGTTGATGGTGGCCTTGGCTTTCACTTCCTTGCCTTTGGCAGTGGTTCTAGTACCGACGATTTCGCATTCCGCATATTGGCGCCCGGCTGGGATAAGCATGTAGCCCTGCAAAGTCGCCTTGGCACCGGTGATTTCCGGGTACCGCTCTACTGCAGCTTGCTCGAATTTCTGTCTGCAATCGCACATTGCGAAGTCCTCATGAACCGCATTGGCCAGGCGCCAGGCGCGGGTGACCAAACCCACCGTGAAAGGTGGCCTGGCGCCTGCCAATGCGGTCGTATGTGAAGGGAAGGGGTGACGCAGATGGCCGTTGGCGAAACGCCTACTGAGGTAGGTAAGGACCGATTCGGCGTGGTGCCCTGGCTATCAGGGCCGTGCATCTGCATCGGTGAGCGATCTGCGGATGGAGTCGAACCACCCTGGAACACCGGTATCAGCGGTACCGCCTGACAAGGGTCGGTCCTTTACGGGATCCCCGGCGCCGGGGAGAGCCCTACTGAACTCAACAGATCGCTCACCGATGCATCCTGCGATGGGGAGCAGGGCATCGGGCAGTTTTCGTCAGGCTGACGTGGCGCTGGTTGTTCAGTCGTGGTAGCTGAGCACCGTGTGAACATCGTGCACTTCGCTGATCTCGCCGCACTCCAGCTCCTCGACGTGTTCGATGTACTCATCGACGTTGCCTTGGCGGTCCAGAGTGATGATTGCGATCTCGGTCACTACGCGGGTGATCTTCGCCTTCACGCGACGCGGCTTCTGTTCTGGCATCGTCTTGCCCTCCAGGGCGGTTGATTCAGTGGATTCCCCCTGATGCGCCCCGCTTGAGGCGCACCGAGGAATCGTCTGTCTTGCTGGGCTCCGTTACACGCCACGGTGGCCTGGGCGATTGCTTGATTGCTGCAGCATCCACCGGTTCCCCGGCGTGACCCGCTGTACCAGTGCACCAGCCCGTTCTGAGGGCTACCTGGCAGGGAGCGTTTGCAGCTCAACCCTCCATCCGCTTTCCGTGGCCCGGCCTGTGCTCCTGCCGTGCTGACGTTCCGCCTGATTTCGAGCTGGCCAGTTCCAGAGCTGGCATGGGGATCGAGTTTATTGCTCGCGCTGTGCCGTTGCCGGGATCGATCCGCGAGGTTCCCATCAATGTGAAAGAGCGGTGAGGCTTGAGGGCCTCCCGAGGGGCTGTGTAGCGCCTCGATGGATTGAAATTTAGCAATCTGAAATCTGCAGGTCAAGCATGCTCAATAAAATAATTTAGGATGCTGAATTTGATGGGCACAAAAAAGCCCGCGCTTGGCGGGCAAAGGAGGGATCTAGAAATCAATCTTCGGCGGGTACTGTCCAGGTCAGCTTCACTGATCCGTTGTCTCGGTAGTCGAGCATGACGTTGTCGTTCTCCGCCACCTCGCCTAGGAAGCGCTCCCAGTCTTCCAGAGCTTCACTATGTGCTTTCTCGATCACCACCGAGCGGGCCTTCTGCGCTGTCGGTGAGTTGATGATCTTCTGGATGCGCGCACCCATCATTTCGTAGGGCGTCGGCGGGGTAGGGGCTTTAGATTTCGACTGCTGCTTGGCCATTGTGGAGCGCTCCGTTTACTGTATAAATAAACAGTATTTTATCTATCGGTAAATGGCAATACTGGATAGAGCACATTTGTACTCTTTTGGTGGGCAGGCATAAAAAAGCCCACCGAAGTGGGCAGAGAGGGATCTTTAGCCTGGTCAGCTCAATCTGTTTCGTCGCTCTGGCCTTCGGGTTTCCACCTAGCGATTAGGTCCACCAGCAGCTCTGCTATGGCGTCGCTGTTATCCGAAAGCACTTCAAGATGCTCGCTTATCCGCTCGGACGTATCAGTCGACCCCCGCTGGTCGATCCAGATTCCAATCTCCTCGATTGCAGCACCGAGAGCATTGATGTTTTGGTTTAGTCGGCTGAGCAGGGCTGGGGTCGGATCGTCTGGAAGGTCGGTCATGGCGTTTCCTCGTGCTGATGAGGAGAGCCTAGCAGGCAAAGAAAAGCCCGCTGGGGCGGGCTCAGGCAGAGGCTAGCTTTTCTCCAATTCCAAATCGTGCTGCCTGAGGTGATCAGGAATCGGCAGATCACTAATTTTTGCGCAAGAAACCCCAGACCGCTCAGCCTCAGCGAGCATGTCTACATCGTTTGTGATTAACAATCTGGCACCATTGGCTTTAGCGATTGCAATGATCTGCCAATCTACTTTGACTGATTGTCTAGGGCGCTTCTCGCCTTTGCTGGACTTTCTGGCGGAGCGCCCAGCCTTGACCACCTCTACGGTCTCCATGACTGCTTTGAGGTCATAAGGGAGTAGCCTGAAAGCTGCCGTCTTGAAAATGCTTTGAGTGGCATTTAACTCCCGTTCCCCGGCTTGATCGAGAAACTCTGCCCATACCTGAGCGGGAATTCCTATGCTCTCTTTCTTCGCGCGTATAATCTGGAAAAGCCCCTGCATCCGCAAGCTGTCTTCCGAATTGAGCCGCCTCCCGAAGAACAGGACCAGCGCATTGGTGTCCAGAATTACCAATTAATGACCTTTCCTTAGTCCCGACAGGTAGTCTTCCACGTCAGGAACGTCAGCCCAGCCAAGGCCTATGGCTTCCATGGATGCGTAAGCTTTATCCCAGTCGCCAGAAAGGGGCGCCCAGGACTTAACATTCAGTTGCAGGAGCTCCCAGCGACCAGAAGAGTTCCTTTTCCACTTACCTTTACCGGTAAGTTCAATAGGATCTCCAAGGTAATGAGACGAAATCTCCTTGGCCAGCTGGGCCCCCATAATGGTGCAATTATATTCTTGCCCATCGCTGTCCTTGACCAGCACAGGTATTGTGTCGTCTCGACCGCCAATCTTGATGACTTGGCCGGTGATGGAGCTTTCTTGCTCCAACACAATTTCTTTTTCGGGAAGCTGTTTTTTTCCGCCAGGGAACGGGTAAATTACTGCTCCGGACGGGTCCTTAAGCTCCCCCCTGGTACCGTCTTGGATAAGAAGCTCGTTAATTTTAACAAGGGCGCTTAAAGCGTCCTTCGGCGCCTGATTGCTCTGCGCGGTCGCGAGAGATAGGCGTTTTGAAACACGCGGAGCTGCCTCGTCTTCCGCCCAAGCTTTGAGGGCGGCGCTTCCCCTTGATAGCTTGTCGAAATGAACCTTGTCCTTCTCGCCCATTAGTTTTGCCAGCTCGGCCAAATAGACAGCCATCCGCTCAAGCGTGAGCTTGTTCGGGTGGGATCCGACTATCCGAAGAGTGTAAACGTTGGGCTTTTTCATAGGCTGATTATAGGCATGCATCCCTACTAATTTCGACGTCTTTCCTTGTCACTTCGCCTCAGCGGACGACTACTGTCGACCTGGCGAGCTCACCAGCCTTTACCTCATCCCCGTACCCCACCAACCGATCCTCCCCAGTCTGCACCAGATCCATGGCTACTCATGCGCATCGGCAGCCTCATCGGCCAACCTGGGGCTGAAGGATCTAATCGGCACCCCGATCGCAGCCTGAAATTTCAGAGCAAACTTTAGACTCAGAGCCCTTTCCCCATTCAGATAGGCGCTCACAGTAGCCGGACTGAATCCCATGGCTGCTGCCAGTTTCTTCTGGGTGATTCGATCAGCTCTTGATGCTGAGGCATTGTGCTTTCTTAGCGTGTTGCGCAGTGCCTGGCACTCGTCTTCTTCCCATGGCCACAAGTTCTCATTGCTCATGCGTTGTCAGCTCGCTCGGCGATCCGCGCCAGGTCGACCGCTGACCATTTGAGGTCAGAAGCCAAGCCTTGGAGGTCGCGGCGAAGGTCTTGGTTGGGCTTGGTTAGGGGCATGGCAACCTCACAGAGCTGATCGCGGCCACTTGGCATCCACCACTCGGCCAACCAAGACCCATTCGCCATCCATCTCAACAGTGGGGAACGATGGGTTGAGCGGCTTGAGGAAGGCGCGGCCGGAATCCCAGATGAACTGTTTGAACGTCGCCTCGTTGGTGTCGACCATCTTGGCCACTACGAACTGGCTGCTCTCCACATCAAATCCAGGGGCTACCAGGATCACCATTCCCTCGGGAAAGGACATGCCGTTTGATGAGGTCATCGAAGGGCCTTTTACCTTGAGCCAGAAGCCATTAGGGCCCGCCCAGGCATCCGATGGGTGAACCTCGCATGATGCGACGTTCGAGATTTCTACAGCTTCCATTGGCATCCCGGCCTGAACCCAGCTGATTTCTGGGTATTCGTAGTATCTGACCGGTCCAGAGACAGGCTCAACGTTTGCGTCGAATCCAGAGGTTTCTTTAGTCATTCCGCCGGTGCCATTTGCAAGCCACTCAGCGCTTACGCCGGTAGCCTCTGCCAGCGCGAATAGGTTTTCCGGTTTCATGCTCTTGCTGTCGCCCGTTACCCACTGGGTTACAGCCGAAGGTGTGACGCCGCATTCGCGCGCGATCTCCTTCTTCAGCTTTTTGCTGTGCTTGATCGCCGCAGCGATTCGTTCAGGTCTATTCATCCTCAAATATTAAGCGAACTGAAATTTAGCATGGGCTTGCCATGCTCATGGTCTTGCTGTTCAAAAATTAGCATGCTTAAATAGCCTTATCGCCAAAGGAGCGAAGCAATGAAGACAACTGATGCCGCCGCCTTCTTCGGCTCCAAAAAGAAGCTTGCTGACGCCTTGCTGATCAACCCGAGCGCAGTCACCCAGTGGGGCGAATTCGTCCCGGAGTCTCGCCAGTACCAAATCCAGGTACTGACAAAAGGGAAGCTTAAGGCCTCTACGAAATCCGCCGCCTAACCAATTCCAACCGCAAGGAGTAGCACCCCTATGGGATTCAAAGACCCCCTGACGCAGCGCCGCGACTTGGCCAGAAAGGTTCGCTTGTACCCGCTGCTTGATCGGCAGCTTCAGCGAGCTGCCCACAAGGCTCGCCGCGAGTACGCAACCTACCTGTTCGAGATGCTTGAGTGGGCCGCTGTGAATGGCGGCATCGA